>JAFWLX010000238.1 GCA_017510875.1 Atopobiaceae bacterium
CCCGTGAACAGTAACTATACTCTTGATACGCCGTCAGATTGGATGCACATGCCATACGAAGGCACATCGACACTCTTGGCCACAGAAAGAGCAATGCGGCCCTTTGTCATGGTCGCAACGTTTGGCTGTGACGCCCTGTTGCTCGTACAGTTCTGCCTGCTATACGCACATGCGCCCGCACCAATCTTCCTTCTTTGCGCCATGCCCTCTCTTGCATGTGCGCTATCCAACCTGTACTACCTTCTCACGCACGAGCAGCCCACGGTTGGAATGATTCCCGTAGCGTTGCTTTCGCTCCTCCCCTGCTCGCTGGCGCTTGGGCTTACGCAAGACCTTACCTGGTCGCTGCGCGTTTTGTTTGTCGTGCTCTCGATTCCTTTGCTTGCACTGCTCTTTTGTCTGGCTTATTGGTTTGCCCAGATGCACAGTGCCTACTCAGCTCATCCCAGCGTTGCCCCCAATGCCACGCTCATTGTGCTGGGAGGTGCCATTCGCAATGGCAGACCTCGCCCAACGCTTGCCAAACGTCTGGACACCGCTGCCAGGCTATGGCACGAGAGCCATGATCGCACGATCGTTGTCAGTGGCGGCCCCACACCCACCGGACCCACGACCGAGGCCGACGCCATGGCTTGCTACCTACAAGAAAAAGGCATCTCTGACTCAAGCATCGTGCACGAGAGACGCGCGCGAAACACCAGCGAGAACATCTCCCTCTCGTGCGCGCTACTCGACAAGATGGGCAAGCACGAGCAGCGCTGCGTGGTATCAAGCGACTACCATCTGTGGAGGGCGCTGAGGGATGCGCGTAAGTGCGGCTATGAGCTCACTCCCATTGCCGCACCAGTCACGCGAGAAGGAGCACTTCAGCAGTGGTGCCGTGAAGCCCTCACCATCATGTGGGGACGCTAGCGCAGCCAGCGCCGCAGCATGACTGCCTGAAGACTCGCCGCACATTCTCAAAGACATGCCTTCTTGCCAGTGGATTCAATAAGTGCGTAACTTTCATACGACAATCCGAGAAGTCAAGAGCACGCATATGCATTCTAGCTGGGAAAATGTAATACTCATCAAATATCGTATCGACAAAAGTTACGCACTTGCGACAAGTGCCGGACATAACTACAGCCAACCTCCTCCGACGCACACCCTCATTCCAATGGCAGCATCCTCTGCTATCCCAGTCCGTACGCATGACGCAAACAGCGGTCTCGTGTTACGGCTCTGATACAGCATCGTTTCTATGGCTGGGCGATTTTCCAACACTGCAAAGGGTGTCGCTATCCTCAGATGCGTTTACTTACGCATGGAAAGGCAGAGCTCATGACCAACAAGCTCCTACTCATCAACAGTTATATCAGCTGTGGGAAGGCTGGCCTTGGCGCCATGACACCGGTACTTGCCCATATGGGCTACGACCTTTACACCCTTCCTACTCTGCTGGCCTCCAGTTCTCTTGACCAAGATGACCTACAGCTTTATGACACCACCGACTCCCTGGAGCAGGCCTTGCGGTCGTGGCAAGACCTTGGTTGCGGCTTTGATGCAATAACGACCGGATTCATTGGCAGCGAACGCCAGGCAAAGCTTGTGGGACTGTTCTGTGACGCACAGCGGAAGGCGGGGATCTCTGTCTTTGTGGACCCTGTTTTGGGCACTCAGGGTAGGCGCTTCCGGGGCATCGACAAGAACGCCGTCAACTACCTGCGGCAGCTGCTTGACGTTGCCGATGTGGCAATGCCCAACTACACCGAGGCGTGCCTGCTCACCGGCGCACCTTTTGCAGAGGCGCAGGGAATGAGCGAGACAGAGGCCTACCGTCTTCTAGATTGCCTGCGCCGCATGTGCCCCAAATCGGTGGTCATATCTAACACCACCGTCGACGGCGCCGGCGCGGTCATAGGCTACGACCACGAGCGCGATGAGCGCTTCCTGATTGGCTTTGAGAGGCTCTTGCCTGCACCTATGGGCGTAACCGATATCTTCTATGCAGCGCTTGTCGGCAAGAAGCTGGCCGGGCTCACACTTGAGGACGCCACTGCCTATGGCATGCATCTGGTAAAGGACTTGATACGAAAGAGTCAAGGGGCGGACGGCGTCTCCGAGGGCATTCCCATCGAGCGTTACCTAGGGTCGCTAAGGCGCTAGCACGGTTTTTCAATGCAGGCCTCTTGGAGTCTTACGGCGCCATGAGTATCCTAACCAGGGGGCAGGACGCCATGCCGCAGAGAGGGAGATTTGAGGGCTCTGCCAATACAGCCGGACAAAAATCAGAAAGCCGACCGTGGGAAACTACTTTGACATCAACGAGCAGGGATGCAGCATCCGCTGCAAACTCTATTGCAGCGATTCACGCAACGTAAGCCGTGTCATAATCTTCTGCCATGGCTTTGGAGGGCACAAGGACAACCACGCTGCCGAGACCTTTGCGTCACGCGCCGTAGCCAAGCGCAAGGGAACGGCCGTGGTCACCTTCGACTGGCCCTGTCACGGAAGCGACGCCCGCAAAAACCTGCTGCTTGAGGACTGCGACACCTACCTAGGCATTGTGGTGGCCTATTGTAAAAAGCGCTTTGACTGCAACGAGCTGTACGCATACGGAACGAGCTTTGGCGGCTATCTGCTGCTCAAGTATCTTTCAGAGCACGGCAACCCCTTCCGTAAGGTTGCGCTGCGCTGCCCAGCCATTGACATGACCTCTACGCTACTTGGCGTTGTGGCCTCGCAGGAGGACCTGCAGAGGCTTGCCGCGGGCAAACCTATACTCGTAGGCTTTGATCGCAAGGTCAAGATTGGACCCGACTTTGTTGCGGCACTAAAGGAAGCCGACATCAGAGAGCGCGAGTTCTTCGACTTTGCCGACGACATTCTTATCATTCACGGTACGGCAGACGAGATAGTGCCCTTTGAGGACTCCCAGATCTTTGCCGACAACAACGTTATAGAGCTTGTGCCCATTGAGGGCGCGGACCACCGCTTTCACGACCCCAAGAAGATGGATGCGGCTATTGCCCGCATCATTGCTTTCTTTGAGCTATAGCTGCTGTTACTATTCACGGGTCGGCCAGCATGCGACCCTCGGGGCTCCTGCTGAGGCTGCTCCGCCCGTCGGCGCGGCGGGAGCGAGACTGTCTGCTTGACATGCCAGTGGCATGTCAAGACCCGAAAGGTTCGCACAAAAGTCCGCAGCTGCCGCGCCGTAAGGGCGGAGCGTGAGCCGAAGGGGAGTCCCGAGGGTCGCATGCTGGCCGACCCGTGAATAGTAACAGCAGCTATAGCCGCACGACGAAAGGCACCCCTAACAGCTCGACCTTTTACACCGACGTAGAGTATCCTTGAAGTTCAAGACTCTTTCGCCCGACGCTTGGGCGTCTACCTTGGGGAGGCCATCGTGGCAAAGGTTACTCCGGGATACAAGCTCTACCTCTACCAGCTGCTCTCACGCAAGCTGGGCTTTGGCAAACAAACGCTTCTTCCGCAGGTAGAGGAGGCGCTATCCAGCGACGACATCGTCCCGCAAGACCTGGAGTGCGCCACAGTGCAAGAGCTTGCAGAGGCCTGCAAGGACTTTCTTAAGGTCACCGTGTTCAAGAAGGGCCGCGTCTACGTTACCGTCATAAAAAACGACGAGTGGGAGCAGATGCTCTCGACCCCTGACGAGAAACCGGCAAAGGAAACCAAGAAGGCTGCGTCAGGGGGACCCAAGACCTGGAAGAAAAAGAAGAAGACGGGCAAGAAGGCACTAAAGCCGGTCAAGCCTGGCAAGCAACGCCGCGAGCGAGAGGCAGCTGAGCGCCAAGCGGCAGCAGAGCGAGCAGCGGCAGAGGCTATTGCCCTTGCGCAAGCTGCTGCCCTGGCAGAGGAAGCCGCCCTTGCAGAGGCAGCTGCGCAAGCAGAGGAAGCCGCACGTGCGACGGCGGCTGCTTTGTCCCAAAAGACCTCCGATACCAAAACGACGCCCACAGTGGGCACAAAAGACGAGGCGCAGATTTCCGGCTCGGAAGCAGAAGAAGAAGTGGCAGAAGCTATTTTGCCAGAGCCCGTGCAGGAGGCACAGCCAGAACCCACCCAAGCACCTAAGAAAGCTGACGAGCCACAATTTGCCCCAACACCGACGCCCGACCAAAAGCCAGAGGCTGACAGCATCAAGGAGCAGGAGGACACTCAAGACGCTGGCCCACAGCCAAAGCCAAGCGTGGCTTCGCAAGATACCGACCCTGTAACCACCAACCAAACTCCTACCGCGCCAGAAGCGCCACCCATCTCGCTCACCATCACCTATGACCCCTACGAGGACATGGAGCGCGAGCTAGAACTGCAACGCCAGCAAGAGCAGCAGTCCACACCCCTCGTACGCGATGTCAAGCCACCTGTGGGAGTCGAACCCCAACAGTCACCCGCCAAACCCGCCATTCCGCTGGTCGATCTGCCCCAAGACTTTGGCACCGAGGTCTCGTGCAAGGATGCCTTGCTTCGCGTGCTCTACCAGCTTCTGCCCTTTGACGCAGAGCCCATGGCAGTGCTTGACGAGGACTGGCGCACAGCGCGCTCAACAGGCACCCTTTCTGGATCACGTACGCGTGTGACCTTCCCCCTTCGCTACCTTAAGGAGGACGGCACACCCCTCACGGCAACACTGCGCAAAAGCACCAAGAACGCCTTTGGCAAGCAGTGGGCACTGGTGCTTGTTGATGGCGATGACGGAACAGGCGAGACCCATCTCTCCGTGGGCATGGAGGGGCTTCCCACCGTTGACGAGGGAGCCTGGAGTGATCTTTCTGCCTCATCCTCTGCCGGACTTGCCGCAAGCCCCGTACGCGCGCTTGCCAGTCAAGTGGTCATAGGCACGTGGGACGGCTTCTTGGGAGCGCTTGCCAACCTAGCCGCGCCTGAGCGTTGGAACTATCCCGGTGAGGGTGTGGGCAAGTCCAGCCGCTACGGCATACTTCGCGAGTACGTGGCAACCAGCTTCCAGCGCATTGTGGAGCAGGAACGTCTGGCTGTCTCAAACGACGGCTCGTTTGCGGCGTTTAACACGGGACTCCTCACCTCGCTGGGAGACGAGATTTACGCTTGCCTCACGCACAGACGTGGCGACATTCCCTGGCAGTTTGAAGGCTTTGCCACAGCAGGCGCAGGCGAGCTGGGCGCCCGTTTGATAGGCACGCTTCCCCAGCTGCCCGAGCCAGCCAGCTACCTGTCTAGCATTGACGACGTGACATGCAACCCCAAGCGCATGGTCACCCTTGACACCGAGCAGATATTTGGACGCCAGCTGGGGCGCTTGCCCAAAGCGTTTCTTTCCGAGCGCCTGGACGGACGTGGAGAGGTGTCCAAGATACTTGCGCAAAAGGCCGCGCTGAGTGCGGATGACCTTACGCTGCTCAGCCGCCTGATAAAGACCGATGCAAGCCTATACCGCCGGCTTCGCCGTGCCCTAGACGATGCCGTCGAGCAGTCAATGCTTGCCGTGCGCGCAAGCTACCGCATGGCCGTGCCCGTGTACGATCCTGCCAACGCAAAGGTCAAACTGCTCATTCCGCTCTGCCTGGTTGAGGACGGCAAGGCGGACTGCGCGCTGGCGCTTGACCTTCAACCGTCGGGAGCTTACCGTGCTGCTGCCATTCTCCCGCTTGAACGCGCCTATGCTTGTGCCCGCGTTATCAGTCGCGAGCAGCCCTTATGGCTTGCGGCCCGCAACGTATTGCAAGGCCGATAGCCTACGATCCTGACGCCGACGAGAGGACCAGCCATGCGCTTTGACTTCAACACCATCCCCGACCGCCGCGGCCGTGACGCCATTGCGGTGGACGGCTTGGGAGACGGAAGCGGGTTTGCACCAGCAGCCCCTATGGACGGCTTCGACTCCATCCCCCTCTGGGTTGCGGACATGAGCTTTGCAACAGCACCTTCGGTCACAAGCGCCATACACGAGCGCGTTGACCATCCCTTCTTTGGCTACTACGAGGCAAGCGACGCCTACTATCAGGCCATAATCGACTGGCACCGTACGCGCAAGGACGTGAGCGACCTTGTGCGCGAACACATTGGCTACGAGAACGGCGTGCTGGGCGGTGTGGTCAGCGCACTTAACGTGCTGTGCTCAAAGGGCGACAACGTGCTGGTGCACTCCCCCACCTACGTGGGCTTTACTGCCGTGTGCAATGCCAATGGATACAAACTCGTGCACAGCCCGCTTGTACTGGACGTAGAGGGCGTCTGGCGCATGGACTTTGACGACATGGAGCGGCGCATCATAGAGAATCACATCCATGCCGTTATCTTCTGCTCGCCCCACAACCCTTGCGGCCGCGTATGGGAACGCTGGGAGCTTGAGCGGGCAATGGAGCTCTTCGAGAGGCATGACGTCTGGGTCATCTCGGACGAGATTTGGTCGGATATCCTGCTGGACGGGCACAAGCACATCCCCACGCAGCAGGTAAACGACTGGGCACACGAGCACACGATTGCCCTGTACGCACCGTCCAAGACCTTCAACCTGGCTGGGCTCATTGGGTCGTACCACGTGATTTACAACACGTGGCTGCGCGACCGTGTAGACAAAGAGCAGTCGCTCTCGCACTACAACTCGCAAAACGTGCTCTCCATGCATGCGCTTATTGGCGCCTACTCTGAAGAGGGAGCCGCCTGGACTGACGAGCTGTGCCAAGTGCTCTCTAAGAACGCCTCCTATGCCTACGAGCACATTCGCGACAAGTATCCGGGTGTAACCTGCGCGCGTGCCGAGGGAACCTACGTACTGTTGGCCGATTGTCGCGCGTGGTGCGACGAGCATGATGTGAGCTACGATGAATTCCCGCATCGCGGCTGGGCCGTGGGCGTCACCTGGCATGATGGCGCGCTCTTTGAGTGTCCGGGCTTTGTGCGCATTGCCGTGAGCGTACCGTATTCGCAGGTGGTAGAGGCGTTCTCGAGGCTGGACAAGTTTGTCTTTGGGGTGAGCGAAGCTCGGTTCTAGTGCGTCCGTCACGTTAGGTACGGATAGTGGAACACCATCCGGGATACGTGTTCCAAATCTACCCGCCCCTCTGTCGCAAAAGGTGGAG
>JAFWLX010000239.1 GCA_017510875.1 Atopobiaceae bacterium
GGCGTCCGAGATGGCCTGCTCTTCGTCGGAGAGGCCGCTGCGCGTGCACCCCATCATCCACTCGTAGGCCGAGTCGGCCGAGTCTAGGTTGGTGATGGGGCACCAGTCCATCGATCCGAAGACCGCGTCGCTCACGCCCTGCACGGCGCCTATCGCCTCGAGGTAGGCGTCGTACTCCGGGGCGTCGCCCGTGGCGCCCATGAGCGCCGACTGCGCGCCGCCACCTGAGTGGCCGAAGGTGAAGACGCGCTCGGCGTCCCCGGGAATCTGGCCCGAGAAGGCGCGCAGGAACCGAACGGCCGCCTTGAGGTCGGTCACGCCCGCGGGCGCCCCGTGGTCGCGCCCGCGGCAGCCCGCGTGAAGGTAGACGAGGCCCTGGCCGGTGTACTCGCTCTTCGACGAGTACTCGGCCATCGCGGACTGTGCCGAGTAGCCCGGCGTGTTGACGGGCATGGCGACGGGCGCGGTCGTGGCGGTGTACGCGCCGACCTTTCCCGTGGCGTCGACCTCGCAGGTGTAGGTGCCGTCGCCGTTCTCGGTGGCGCTCATGTAGGCGCCCGGCACGAGTATGGCGAGCCTCTCGTAGTCGTCGTCGGCCGGAGTCTCGCAGTAGCTGACGCCGAGCTGGTAGTAGACGTCGTCGTCGGCGTCGTAGCGCCATGCGGCGCTGTCGAAGGCGAGTGAGGTTTCGGCGGCGCCTGCGGACTCGTTCGTGGTGGCGGTGGATTCCGACTCCTGCTTGCCGCAGCCGGAGAGCAGCGCGAGCATGGCGGCGGAGGTTCCCCCGACGAAGGTGCGGCGCGTGACGTTCATGTGTGGCTCCTTTCGAGTGCCCGATGTTGTTGATAGGTTACGGCCCGAAGCTTGCGTGTCCCTGAAAGGGGCGGGGTTGTGGAGGAGCGTGCACATTCCTCGGTGCTAGCTGAAGGGTCCTTACGGTTCTCGCGAGACGGCATCGGAAACAAGCGCGTCGATGTCGCCGTAGGCGTCGCCGTGAGGTCCGTGAGTCAAATGACCTGTCCCCTTGACTCCGTGACTCCGAGGTCACCTATGGTCGCGAAGGGCTCCATGGGCACCTCCCGCGTATGTGGTTTGGGGTATGATTTACTGTCTGGTCGACGGCATCCTGCGACCGGGCGACGCCTCCGGAAGGGAGGTGATTGCCCATGGACTTCTGGACTGCTCTCCTCCGCCTGGCTGGCGCGCTGGTCAGCCTCGTCGCCGGTGTTCTCAAGCTCCGTTCCGAGGTCAAGCGGGATGACCGCTCAGAAAAGGAGGAGGACCGCTAGTTTGCGGCTAGCGGCCCTCCCGTGAGATTTCGAGGCGTCGCCTTCCTACCACAGCAGGCTCTGCCGTCGACCTCATTATACCCACCCCCGTCGACCTCGGTCAACGGGGGTGGCAATGTTACCATTTGTTACCAGAGGCCAAATCGGCAAATAAAAACTGGTAGGAAACTAGGCTTCCTACCAGCGAAGATTTGGTGGGCGTTACAAGATTTGAACTTGTGACCTCTTCCGTGTCAGGGAAGCGCTCTCCCCCTGAGCTAAACGCCCTTAGCTTTGGGTGCCGCTCGCGCAGCAAAGAACACTATAGCGGAAGCGAGACAAGCTCGCAAGGACTATTTTGCCACTTCTGGGCATTTCTCACACCAACTGTAGCCAACGCGGCTTGGGGCTGACGCTTGAGGACTTTCAGACCGCAGAGACCAAGGAAGTTGTGGCGAGCGGTCAGTTGGGGCACATCATTACCAGGCGAACCGTACTTAAGAGCACGGGAGCAGTGGCAGTCTCTCTTGGCGCAGGAGCTTGCGCGCAAAAACAGGGTGGCCAAAACCAAGCAGCTCCCAAACTCGCCATCATCCACACCAACGACATTCACGGGCACGACCTGCTCAATGAGGAGTCGCTGGGGCTTGCAGCAGCCAAACAACTCCAGAAGGACTACGAGGCCAAGGGCTACGAGGTGCTCCTCCTTGACGCAGGCGATACCGTGCAGGGCGACATCATGGTTGACTACTCAAAAGGCGATGCGGCCATCGACTTCTTTAACCTGTGCGTCTACGACGCCATGGCCATAGGTAACCACGAGTTTGACTATGGCCAGGACAAGTTCTACGACTACATTATGGGGGCCAACTTTCCCCTGCTCTCGGCAAGCGTCATCGTTGATGCCGCGGGCCAGCTTATGTTTACGCCACGTACCACATTCACGCTGGCCGACGGGACCATGGTTGGCGTCTTTGGTCTCACCACGCCCGCAACCTACACCACAGCCAATCCACGTTCACACGCCCGCTACCCCAGTGACTGGTACCAGGCCAAAACCATGCTGCCCGCAACTACGCACATTGCCACAAACAGCGCAAAGCTTATGGCCACCAGGATTGTTGGACGCACGAGCAGACTCCACGTAAGCGGGAACGCGTCGCGCTCTTTGTAGCGACGCCACACAATACGCGCCACATCGACAAAGGCGAGCACGCTAAACAAGATTGCCAGGAGCATCAGCGGAAAGGCCGGGCTCTGCACAAACTCAAGCGCCGCGTAGCCAAGCAGCAAGGCTAGGCTTGCAAGCAGAATCAACGGACTGAACAGCAACATCAGAAGGATGATGGAGAATCCTGCCATTGGTCGCGCGCCTCCTTTGGATCCTTGGTCACAATGCCGCCGCCTAGGCAGCACACCCCGTCATAGACAACCGCGCTCTGACCGGGTGCCACGGTTCGCATGGGCTTGGAAAAGGTGAGCTTGGCGCCGCCCAAAACGTGCTGCAGCGTGGCCTCGCGCAAGGGTCCCGTGTGACGCGTGCGCACAAGGTAGCTCCCCTCACGCGGCGGCTCGTCCGCCACCCAGCAGGTATCGTCAATCATCAGCTGAGACGTCCATAGCGCCGGACAGTTGGTGTCATCGGTTACGTACACCACGTTCTTCTCGGTATCGGTGGCCACCACGTAGCGTGCCGGGCCGCCGCCAAGGTCAAGCCCGCGCCGTTGCCCCACGGTAAAGAGGAAGGCGCCCTCGTGCTTGCCCAGCACCTCGCCCGTCTTGAAGTCCACAACCTCGCCTGGGCGCCGCTCAAGCGAGTCGAGCAGAAACGTGCGCAAACCCACAGGGCCAATGAAGCAAATGCCGTCCGAGTCTGGCTTGTTCTCTATGCCCAGACCGCGCGCCGCGCAGGCCTCGCGCACCTCGGCCTTGGTATGGTAGCCGCCAATGGGAAAGAGGGCACGGTTGTACACCTGCCCCGGAACGCGCCACATGAAGTACGTCTGATCTTTGTGTTCGTCGCACGAACGCAGCAACCGCGCAGGGGCGCCGTCCGCGCCATGCTCAACGCGAGCGTAGTGACCCGTGGCCACAAAGTCGGCACCCTGGGCAAACGCGCGCTGCGCAAAGGTGCCAAACTTCACCGTCTGGTTGCACATCACGTCGGGATTGGGCGTAAGGCCGCGCTGGTAGGCGTCTACCAGGTAGTCAACCACCGTCTCGCGATACTCCTTCTCGCAGTCCCAGACCTCAAGGTCAATACCCAGTGTCACGGCAACGCGCTCAGCATCGGCCAGGTCGTCGGCCCAAGGGCACCTGAACCCCGGCAGGTCCTGCGACCAGTTGCGCATGTACACGCCCAACACGTCGTGTCCCTGCTCCACCAGAAGAGCCGCCGCCAGCGCCGAGTCGACACCGCCGCTCATGCCCACAAAGACTCTGCTCATAAGCTCACCCCCACACGCTCGCTCTCCTGCCGCACCACCTCTGTTATCTGCGCCGCAGCATAGTCTACCTGCTCTTGCGTGGTGGGAACGCCCAACGTGATCCTCAGGCTTCCGCGCGCCACCTCATCGGGGACACCCATGGCCCTCAGCACGTGACTCACCTGCATGCGGCTAGCCGCACAGGCGCTGCCGGTTCCCACGCTTACGCCACGACGCTCGAGTGCTATCACCAGACGTGCGGCATCAAGGCCCGAGAACGATACGTGGAGCAGGCCGGGCAGCCGCAGCTTGTCGCGCTTTGGACCCGAGACCACAAGCGAGGGAAACGCCGCCTCTAGCTGGCGTTGTAGGCTGTTGCGCAAGCCGGCGAGGCGTGCGGCCTCGCGCTTGCGGTTTGCACACGCCAGCTCGAGTGCGCGCGAAAAGCCCACCACACCGGCAACGTTCTCGGTTCCCGAGCGCACGCCGCCCTCTTGCCCGCCGCCGCGTACCAAAGGCCTGAGCCGCACGTCGTCGGATGACCACAGCAGACCCACCTGCTTGGGGCCGTAGATCTTTGCCGCCGAGAGGGTCACGAGGTCGGCCCCCAGTGAGCTTACGTTGATGGCATGGGTAAGTGCCGCCTGCGAGGCATCAGTATGCAGGTAGAGCGGGGTATGCTCGCCAGCCTCAAGGCGACGGGCGCGCTCGGCTGCCACCACTACCGCTATCTCGCGCACGGGCTGAATGGCCCCTACCTCGCCGTTTGCCAGCTCGATGGAGACAAGTTGCGTTGAGGGGTCCAGTGCCTCCTGCACCGCACGCGCACTTGTCCTGCCGTCTGACCCCACGCCCACCAGCACATGCTCGCGCGAACGGGCACAGGCCAGCACGCTCTCGTGCTCGGCGGCATCGGTGAGCACAGGACCATCCACACAGGCAAAGGCAAGGTTGTTGGCCTCAGTAGCTCCAGCGGTAAGCGTAATCTGGCCGGGACGTGCGCCCAAAAGATGCGCCAACGTGGCGCGAGCAGACTCAAGGTCGGCGTGCACCTCGCGCGCCAGTGCGTATGGAGCGGAGGGGTTGTAGAAGCGCTCGGAGAAGTACGGGAGCATTGCCGCCAAAACCTCGGGTGCCACGGGCGTGGCCGCACCGTAGTCGAGATATGCCTGTTGCGCCTGCACGTTGCCCTCCCCTTCTGTTGTGTGACTTGAACATACTACTCAATGTCACCTGGTTCGTGGGACGAGATGACAAAAGGGAATAACCCATGCGCATGCGATGGCCCCGGATACCCATAACAAATGATGCCAACCATTGCTGTGCGGTTGGCATCATTTGAATAGCTATACGCTTGGACAAGCAGTGCGTTTATGCCGCCTGGTCCACCGCCTCTACGTCATAGCCATAGGGCTCGCCATCAGAGTTGAGCTTGGTGGACAGCTCGTTGTAGACCTTTTCCGGCCCGTCCCCAAAATTGAACGCAACGCTGCTCTTGATAAGCTGGCCGCCGCCAAGCTCGCGCATGACCACGCGTGCGGCCGCCTCGTTGGGCTTAGCGGGGCAGAACTTGGCCTTCACGTGATAGCCTGCCTCTTCGAATGGCTTGATGAAGTTCTCCGTCAGATCGTCTAGGTCAGAGCTAACAATGGGGATGATGATGTTAGTCCCTTCCATGCTTCCGCCCTTCAGGAACTCCTTCATCGAGTCGAGCATCAGCCCATAACCCTCAAAGTGAACGGCGTCTGCAGCAGCAGCATGGCTTTCCTTGTATTCGGGAAGCTCGGCCTTGATCACATCGCAGTCAAGAATGAATGCGCCCATTTCCTCGCTATCGGGATCGGTAACCAGGGTGGACTTTCCGGAAGCCGGAAGGCCAAGCACCAGCTCCATCTGATATTCCTTCTTGAGCGGACCGTCGTAGACGTAGTGATGCTTGCCGTTCTCATCGATGCTCTCGGTTCTTGCGCTTCCCAGCGACAGGAACCATGTCTTCAGGTTCTCTCTAAGGTCCTTGCGCTCCTGCGTGTCGATGTCGGCAGTGTTGCCGTACAGGCTCTTGTAGTAAGCGGAGAGGGCATCAAGCTGTGCAACCACCGGATTGCTCTTGAGCTCTTCTAGGGTTGGATAATCGTTCGCCTTGATCTGCTGGTAGAGTGCCCGCGCCTCGTCGGTGTCGATCATCGGGTGCTCGGGAGTTACCTCCCAGGTCACTGGGACGACGCCCTCGGGAACCTCGGTTGACGCAGCTGCCTCAGTTGTCGCGGCATCTGTCTCAGAGGTTGTAGTCGTCTCTTTGGCAGCGCATCCAGCACCTGCCACGCACAAAACGAAGGACAGCGCTAATGCGCCGAGTACGTTCCTTCCCGGTTTGCTCAGTAGTCTGCCCTTCATTGGCATCAATCCCCTCTTTGTGGCTTCTCAAAGCATCAACGACAAAGCGTCTATCAATCTGTCCTTCAGAATAGTAATCGATTTGTACCAGCAGGAGCACAACCCTCGTCAACATCCTACAAACTCGACTGTGCGTCTGTTGCTGGTCGCGGATACACAGCGTGGATTGGGGACCGTCCCTTTTCCACGTTGGCGGGA
>JAFWLX010000240.1 GCA_017510875.1 Atopobiaceae bacterium
CGGCGTGGCAGCTGCGGAACTCGCGCCCCCTGCGGGGGCGCTCCGACAGTCCTCGCTCCCGCCGCGCCGACGGGCGGAGCAGCCTCAGAGTCGTCCCGAGGGATACCGTCCCGGGCGGATCCGAGCTGTGCCGGCGGCCATGCACACGCTCGTGCAGGTGAGTAATCCACACCTGTTTGTGTCGGGCGCGCGCGGTACAATGGTGCGCATCCAAACGAGAGGACCTCACATGCCCGACACCACGCCTGCGCGTCGTACCATTGCCGTCATTGACGGAAACTCGCTTATGCATCGCGCATTCCACGCCATTCGCCAACCCATGAACGCGCCGGATGGGCGCGCCACCAACGCGCTCTTTGGCTTCTTCAACATGTTTATCAAGCTGGTCGAGACCTTTAAGCCCGATGGCGTCATCTGTGCCTTTGACAAGGGAAAGCCAGCTGTGCGCATGGAGATGCTGCCGCAATACAAGGCCCAGCGCCCGCCTATGGACCCTGCCCTGCACGAGCAGTTTCCCATGGTCAAGGAACTGCTGGGCGCGCTTGACGTGCCTGTGTGCGAGCTCGAAGGCTGGGAGGGCGACGACATCCTGGGCACGCTGGCACGTCGCGGCGAGGCAGCCGGCTACGAGATGTACCTCTTCACGGGCGACCGCGACATGTACCAGCTGGCCACCGAAAACGTCAAGATAGCCACCACCAAGAAGGGCATGAGCGACGTCGTCATCATGACGCCGGAAAGCGTCGACGACCTCTACCACGGCATCACGCCTGAGCTAGTGCCCGACTTCTATGGCCTCAAGGGCGACACCTCCGACAACATCCCGGGCGTGCCGGGCATCGGCCCCAAGAAGGCTTCGCAGCTCATCGTGCAGTACGGCTCGCTCGACGAGGTCATTGCTCATGCTGACGAGGTCAAGGGCAAGATGGGCGAGAACCTGCGCGCCCATATAGACGACGCGCTGCTCTCCCGCAAGGTGGCCACCATTCGCACCGATGCTCCGCTCGACCTTGATCTGGCTGACGCCAAGTTTCCCACCTTTGATCCTGCCGATGTGGTCAAGGCCTTCTCGGCCCTGGGCTTCACTGGCATGACGGGACGTCTGGTGCGTCTGGGTGGAGGCAGCATGGATGGCCTCGTGCCAGCTGGTCCCACGTTTGACCTCCCCAAGGTCAAGGGTGCGGCCCAAGACATAGCTCGTGCCCTTGAGGCGGGCCAGTGGGTAGCCGTGAGCATCGAGGCAAAGAATGCTCCCAAGCGCAAGGCTCAGATGAGCCTGCTGCTTGACCTGGACGAAGAGGAGCCCAACGCGCTGTGGTTTGCCACGGACGCGGCACTCGTGCGCCTTGAGGGAGAAGAGGCGCGCTTGCTGCTTGCCCGCCTCGTGCGAGAAGGACATTTGGTGGCAGGGGACGTCAAGGCGGTGCTCTACGAACTGTGCCCACCAGACTCATCAAAGCCGGCATTGGTAGAGGCCGCAGAGGTTGACCCCACACGCATCTTTGACACGGGCGTTGCCGCCTATCTTCTCGACTCCGACCATGTGCGGGTTGCATCGTTTGCGGTGCCCGACCTAGTCAGACACTATCTGCAGGCATCACTTCCCGAGCCTACCGATAATCTGCCCCAGGCGGCCCTTGAGGCTGCAGCCGCGTTGGCGCTGCTGCCCGTGCTCACGGAGGCCTTGGAGAAGGACAACTCTGCCCAGCTCATGAGCGACATAGAGATGCCGCTTCTGCCCGTGCTCCTGCAGATGGAGCGCACCGGGCTTTACGCAAATCCGGCCATCCTCAAAGAGCAGTCCGACGAGCTGGGTGCCGAGCTTGCCCAGATGGTCGAGCGCATTCATGCCGCGGCGGGGGAGGAGTTCAACATCGACTCGCCGCAGCAGCTCTCGCACGTGCTTTTTGACGTGCGCGGTCTTCCTACTTATAACCTCAAGAAGACGCGCACGGGCTTCTACTCAACCAATGCCAAGGTGTTGTCCGACCTTGCCTACGATCCTCTGGTGGCCGACGTGCTGGACTACCGCGAGCGTACCAAGATCAAGAACACCTACCTCGATGCGTTACCTGCCCTTATTAAGGGCGATGGTCGCATTCACACCACCTTCAACCAGACGGTGGCGGCAACGGGTCGTCTCTCCAGCTCCGAGCCCAACCTGCAGAACATTCCCACTCGCTCGGCGCTTGGCCATCGCGTGCGCACTGCCTTTACCGTCCCCAAGGGCTCGGCCTTTCTTGCCTGCGACTACTCGCAGATCGAGCTGCGCCTGCTTGCGCACCTCTCGGCTGACGAGCATCTGGTGGCCGCCTTTAACGAGGGCGAGGACTTCCACGCGGCTACGGCAGCCCGCGTGTTTGGCGTGCCGGTAGACCAGGTTACTCCACAGCTGCGCAGCCGTGCCAAGGCCGTAAACTTTGGCATTGTGTATGGTCAGCAGGCCTTTGGACTGGCCTCCTCGCTCAAGATTCCACGCGCCGAGGCACAGTCAATGATCGACCGCTACTTCGAGGCCTATCCTGGTGTCGACGCATTCCTCAAGGAGCAAGTTGCCTTTGCCAAGAGGCACAAGTACGTGAGCACCATGTACGGGCGCAAGCGCCACACCAAGGATATCGACAGCCGCAACTACCAGCTGCGCTCGTTTGCCGAGCGTACGGCAATGAACCATCCCATGCAGGGCACGGCGGCCGATATCATCAAGATTGCAATGATACGCGTGGCCTGCCGCCTGCGCGAGGAGGGCCTGCGCGCAAAGCTGGTGCTGCAGATTCACGACGAGCTGGACTTTGAGGTGCCCACAGAAGAGGTCGAGGCGCTCTCGACGCTGGTGCGTGAGACCATGGAGGGTGTGGCAGACCTGCGTGTACCACTTGTTGCCGACGTAAGCGTGGGTAGCAACTGGGCAGAGGCAAAGTAACGTGGCTGCCGTGCGCGCCGCTGGCGCACCCATGCGGGTCACGCTCTACACCGACGGTGCCGCCCGGGGCAATCCCGGGCCAGGCGGCTATGGGGCCGTGCTGCTCTATGTTGATCCGTCGGGTGTGGAGCATCGCAAAGAGCTATCCTGCGGCTATAAGAACACCACCAACAATCGTATGGAGCTTCTGGCGGTGATTGTTGGGCTCGAGGCGCTGCTGCGACCCTGCGAGGTTGACGTGCATTCCGATTCGCAGTACGTGGTCAATGCGTTCAACCAGCATTGGGTGCAAGGCTGGATCAAAAAGGGGTGGAAGACCTCGCAGAAAAAGCCTGTCAAGAACGCAGACCTGTGGAATCGTCTGCTTGCGGCAATGGAGCCGCACCAGGTAAGCTGGCACTGGGTCAAGGGACATGCGGGCCATGCGCTTAACGAGCGCTGCGACCAGCTGGCTACCATGGCGGCCGACGGCCTGTCGGGGCCTCTTCTGAACGATGTCGGGTTTGACGGGTAAGGGGCAGCATGAGCAGAAATCGCATCATAAGCGTTGTACTCTGCGTGCTTGCCCTCATCTGTGGCCTTATTACCCTCACCACCTATGGCCTGCCCATGCTCGACAAGCCCTTTGCCCCGGTTGCGCTTGCGGGTCCCACAGCCATTGACAGCGATGGAACGCTTACCGCCGTGGCCGACTCCGAGTCGCGTCGACTGCTCTTACTCGACGCCAACGACAATCTTACGGCCATGATTGAGTATGACTCGATAGGCACGCCCATCGAGGCAGTGAGCGATGTGTGCGTGTCGGACGGTATGGTGTACGTGGCTGGCCTCAAGTACCAAAACGATACCGACTACATCACCCAAGAGCGCGTGCTCTCATATGACGCAAACGGCAACTTTCGCCAGATTGTGTACGAGGTTCCTGATCCTTTGGGGTTTGAATGCTCTATCAAATCGCTCCATGCTGCACCAGGCGGTTTTACGGTGGGCGTGGCCGAGATTCAGAAGTCACCTATCTATGCTGCGCAGCTTCTGCATTTCTATAGGGTGCTCGATGGTCATACTGCTGGAATCATCGATACCGACTCACTGGGCACTTCGGTATATGATGGCGGTTACAGCACGGTTGCGGGTGCCTATGTGATCACAACCGACATGGGAGCAATGACCGGCACGTATGCCAAAGAGAGCATGGGCATGCACGAGGGACATGTCTTCTCGGCGGCTGATGTAGGCGATGACGGTAGTACCTACGCCTTTGACGAGGCAAGCGCTACCCTGTTGCGTATAAAGCCAAGTGGCAAGACCAAAGCCATTGTTGAGGGAAAGGCCATCACGCAGGTTTCACTCAATGAGCTGTCGCTCTCGTACTGTGACCGTTCGGACAACGAGGTGGGCATCTCGCCCAATCTAGGGATAAGCATCCACTGCTTTTCGCAGGTCAAGCCAGTGCGTTCGCTCTCCATGCTCTATCTTGCGGTAATGGCATGCCGCATCTACCTTTTGTTGTTTGCCTTGTCAGTTGTGGTGCATAGAGTGTTGGTACTTGGACGTACCGGCGAGCTGTATAAGTTGGGAGACTTTTTTGCATCGGCATCGGTGGTGATTGCCATAGCCATCGCCATTGGCTACACGTCGTACAAGTCGTATCAA
>JAFWLX010000241.1 GCA_017510875.1 Atopobiaceae bacterium
CACGCCTTTTGCCGCCGCTCGTCTTCTCTGGCCGTACCAGACACTTGGGTCCATACCCAATCAGGTCTTCGCGTCCGGCCTTGCGCAAGGCTTCCATCACCAGCTTGCGGTTCTTGGGGTCGCGGTACTGGATTAGCGCACGCTGCATGGCCTTCTCGTGCGGGTTGGTGGGGCAGTACACACGCTTCATGGTGCGCGGGTCAAGTCCGGTGTAGTAGATGCAGGTGCTCACCGTGGACGGTGTGGGGTAGAAGTCACTCACCTGCTCGGGCATGTATCCAAGATCGCGGCAGAACTCGGCCAGCTCGACAGCCACCTTCATCGTTGAGCCGGGATGGCTGCTCATGAGGTAGGGCACAACATACTGCTCTTTGCCCGCCTTGCGCGACGCCTTTTCAAACTCGCGACAAAAGCGCTGGTAGACGTCGTTTGGGGGCTTGCCCATTACGCGCAGGACCTCGTCGCTTACGTGCTCGGGTGCCAGGCGCAGCTGCCCCGAGGTGTGGTGCTCGGCCAGCTCGCGAATAAAGGTGTGATCGCTATCAAGCAGTGCGTAGTCAAAGCGGATGCCGCTGCGCACAAACACCTTCTTCACCCCGGGAAGTGCGCGCAACTTGCGCAGCAGACGTACGTAGGCCTTGTGCGTGACCGTGAGGTTTTTGCACGGCGTGGGCGAGAGGCAACGCCGTCCCACGCAAGCTCCGCGCGACAGCTGCTTTTGGCAGGCGGGCACGCGGAAGTTGGCCGTTGGTCCACCCACATCGTGGATGTAGCCTTTGAAGTCGGGGTCGTGTGTCATCAGTTCGGCCTCGGCTAGCAGGCTCTCGTCGCTGCGCGATTGAATGATGCGCCCCTGATGAAAGTTGAGCGCACAGAAGGTGCACTCGCCCAAGCATCCCCGGTTGCTGGTGAGGCTGAACTTTATCTCGGCGATGGCGGGGATGCCACCGGCGTCCTCGTAGCTGGGGTGATACGCGCGTGCATAGGGTAGCTCATAGACGGCGTCAAACTCCTCGGTGGTAAGCGGTGTGGCAGGCGGGTTTTGAATTACGTACACTCCGTGCGGGTACTCCTCCACCAGCGCATGGCTGAGGAAGGGGTTGAGGTTCTTGTACTGCTCGCCAAAGCTCCGTGCGTACTCGACCTTATTGGCCTGCATCTGCTCAAAAGTAGGCAGGATTACCGGTTGGTCGCACTGCTCAAAGCTGCGCGCGCGATATACGGTGCCGGGGATAAAGCTTAGGTCCTGCACGGCAAGCCCGGAGTCTAGCGCCTCGGCAATCTCTACAATGGAGTGCTCGCCCATGCCATAGCTTATGAGGTCGGCGCCCGAGTCAAGCAGGACCGAGCGCCTGAGCGAGTCCGACCAGTAGTCGTAATGCGCAAGCCTGCGCAGTGACGCCTCGATGCCACCCAGGATGATGGGCGTCTTCTTAAAGGTGCGGCGAATGAGGTTGCCGTAGACCACGCAAGCGCGGTCGGGGCGCAGACCCATCTTGCCGCCGGGGGAGTAGGCGTCCTTTGATCTGCGGCGTTTGGCCACCGTGTAGTGGTTGACCATAGAGTCCATGTTGCCGGCAGAGACAAGAAAGCCCAAGCGCGGCTCGCCAAAGACGTCAATGCTGGCAGGGTCGCGCCAGTCGGGCTGCGCGATGACGCCCACCTTAAAGCCATGGGACTCCAGCAGACGACAGATGATGGCGCAGCCAAACGAGGGGTGGTCAACATAGGCGTCGCCGCACACGTAGACAAAATCCATCTGTTCCCATCCGCGCCGTCGCATCTCGCGCCGTGTGGTGGGAAGAAAGGCGGCCTCGCCGGCAAGGCCGTTGGCATATGTCTGCTGCGTGCTCATGGCTCCATTATGGACGAGTGCCGACAAAAGCTGTTGCCGGTGCCCGCAGAAGGTTCCAGAAACCCATGTCCTGTCCCAGTTGGATTGTCTGGTGGAATCATTGATGTTAATTAGCCTAGCAGTGGGTACTGCTGGCCAATTTGACCTGTGGTCCCCTTACAATCGCTACACAAGAGCCGTGTATCACCTATGCCGAAAGGTACCGCATGACGGGTACATATCTGTTTGCAAACATAGTGGTGCGTGTGGAATCCCTGCACGACAACGTGCACCGGCTCTGCCATGGCTACGAAACCAACGGCCAGCCAAGGCTGACGGTGCGTACCACACGGGAGGACATCGACTTCGAGCATGCGCGCTCTAAGGCCGCAGACATTGCCGCCGGGCGAAACGTGGTCGACTATAACGATGGCTACCTTGAGCTGCTTGCGGTGTATCGCAAGATTGCAGAGGCCATGCCCGTATGGAACACGATGCTGGTGCACGGGTCTTGTCTTGCCGTGGACGGCGCGGCGTACCTCTTCTGCGCGCCAAGCGGTACGGGCAAGAGCACCCATGCGCGTCTTTGGCGCGAGCTGCTGGGCAATCGTGTGGTGATGGTGAACGATGACAAGCCCCTCGTACGTGTGGCGGACGGAACAGCTATGGTTTTTGGCACCCCTTGGGATGGAAAGCATCATCTGTCAAGCAATGTGGCCGTGCCACTGCGGGCGGTCTGCCTGCTTGGGAGGGACGAGAGCAACCACATAGAAAGGGCCTCGCTAGACGATGCGTTTCCGTCGTTGCTAGGCCACGTGTATCGACCCATCGATCCCACGGTGCTCTTGCAGACGCTTACCTTGGTAGATCGTTTGGTTGGCTGTGTCGACCTATGGCGGTTGGGATGCAACATGGATTTGGACGCGGCAAGGGTTTCTTTTGCCGCCATGAGTGGGGAGAGAGCATGAAGCTCAAGGAAGAGTACATCACGCACGAGATTGGTGATGGATTGGTATTGGTGCCAACGGGCTTGGCCAGTTGGTCGGGGTTCGTGCGAGGTAACAAGACGTTTGGCGCCATCCTCTCGTTGCTGCGCGAGGACACTACCGAGGAGGCCATTGTTGCAGCCATGCGTGAGCGTTTTGATGCCCCCGAGGGAGCAATTGAGCGCGACGTGGCCCGCGCCATATCCGAGCTGAGGAAAGTAGGCGCACTGGATGGGTAAGGCCCAGCTGCGCGAGCTTGAGAGGCACGGCTACTACTACAGTGTGCCGCGTGGCGTGAGCATGCTGCCCATGATTCGCGGAGGAAAAGACATCATCGAGGTACGCCGCTTGGACCGCATGGCAAAGAGGGGCGAACTGGTGCTCTATGTAAGGGGCGCCAACGACCAAGGCGTGCTCCATAGGGTGATTCACGTTCGGGACCATGACTACGTGATAGCGGGCGATAACTGCTGGAGACGGGAAGTCATCCCACACGAGAGGGTTGTGGGCGTCGCCTCGAGCTTTTACCGCAACGGCAAGTGGTACTCCGTGAACGATGGGGGCTATCGTGTGTACGCGTGGCTATGGACTGCTCTTTTCCCCGTCAGAAGGCCCATCTACTACGTACGAGACAGGGCGCGCGCAAAAATAGCCAGAATCAGGGGGCACCATGCGTGACGCTGACAGACAGTGGCTTGACCCACGCCTGTCTCGCATGCTCATCCCCGGCAGTGCGGCGCTCGTCACATGTGATGGAGCAGTTCGCTCTGGGGAGGTGGGCACGAATGGGCAATAGCGTGCTTGACAGTCCGGTTGGTGATGTCATCTACCTGGTTCGATGCGCCTTGGGTGCAGCGGTGCCAGATGACGGTCGCATAGCCGCCATGGACCTGGATGAGGTCTATCGCACGGCAACACAGCACCTGCTTACATCTGCCTGTGCAACGGCACTTGAGGCGTCTGGCATTCGCGACACGAGGTTCATCCAGGCAAAGGGCAAGGCCGTGCGCAAGAACGTAATCATGGATACCCAGCGGGCCGAGCTCTTCCGACATATGGATGTGGCTGGCATTTGGCACGTAGCCCTCAAGGGATGTGTACTGGGCGAGCTGTACCCCACCTATGGCATGCGTCAGATGGCGGACAATGACATCCTCTTTGATGCAAGACGAGCAGATGACGTACGCAACATCATGCTTTCCATGGGCTTCTCCTGCGAGAGCTTTGATGCTGGAGCGCATGACGTGTACTACAAAAAGCCCGTCAGCAACTTTGAGCTGCACCGGCTGCTGTTTGAAAAGTTGGGCAACCGGCGTGTCTGGGCCTATTATCAAGACCCGCAGCGCCTGCTTGTGAGTGATGGGGCCAACACGTATGGCATGCATATGCGTGACGAGGACTTCTACGTCTATCTGGTGGCCCACGAGTACAAGCATTTTGCAGCTGGTGGAACAGGTTTGCGTTCGCTTGTCGACACCTACGTGTGCCTGCGCGCCAAGGAAGACTCTCTCGATTGGAATTACGTATCCAAGCAGCTTGACGAGCTTGGCCTTACAGATTTTGAGCGCGACAACCGCCTGCTTGCCAGGGCGCTCCTTACGGGGACGGCTCTTACGGCGGAGCAAGAGGCGATGCTCGCCTATATGGCGGAGTCGGGTACCTACGGCACCATGGCGCACAACATAAGCAACCAGATTGCCACGTACGGACGCTGGGGCTACCTTGTCTGCCGGACGCTACCGCCTATAGAATCTATGTCCTCGATTTACCCTGTGCTTAGGTCCGCCCCGGTTCTGCTTCCCGCCTGCTGGGTCTTGCGCCTTGCCTCTGCGCTGGTCACCAAGCCAAAGACGGTTGCCTATCAGCTACGTGCGGCCTTTGTTGAGCCAAAAGGTTAGGTCCAGAGGCAGAAACTGGTGCCAATTGCAGAGGATTACCCCTTCACTTGCCGCCTACGCATGGGCTGTTACGTGCTACTGTTATAACCGTGAATACCAAAGGTCGTGCTAGCAAAGGAGACCGACATGCCGGAACAGTTCAGGGAACGGTACCTGCGCAAGTCGCGTAAGCTCACCGACATTTTCCCAATTGCTGCCATCATAAGCTTCGTGCTTGCCCTCATTGGACAGGCAATCTCACTGGCAATCGGACATGCGCTTGGGTTGTCATCTGGCGGCGAGATAGATCCCAACCTTCCCGGCTTCCTCTATATGACACTCTTGTATCTGTCCTTTATTAGCATTTGGCTTATCATTGCCTTGGCAATTGCCATTCCGCCGGCAAACCGCCGCATGTTCAAGGACATCCTTCCCAATGGGCGAGGCAATAGCTTGCGTGGCATTGGCATTGGCATCTTGCTGGGCTTCAGCTGTAATGCCATCTGCATTCTGTTGTCGGTTCTGCTACGCGACGTAGGTCTCTCTTTTGCCGAGTTCAATATCGTCAATGCGCTCATACTGTACTTGGCTGTTATGGTTCAATCTGGTGCAGAAGAGATTGTCGACCGCCTTTTTCTCTACGAGAAGCTGCGTCGTCGCTACAAGAGTCCTTGGGTGGCCATCATTGGTAATGCCCTCGTCTTTATGTCGATGCACTTGCTCAGCCCGGGTATCACGGTAATCTCCTGTATGCAAATTGCTCTTATCGGTGTCATCTTCTCGCTCTTTGTGTACTACTTTGACAGCCTGTGGGCGGCAATCTTCTTCCACACCACGTGGAACTATACGCAAAACATCCTCTTTGGCTGCCCTAACAGCGGAATCGTGTCGGCTTACTCGATATTCAAGCTTGATGCCGCCTCTTGGGGTCCCTTCTTTGATCCGGTGTTTGGCGTAGAAGGCTCTATTGGTGCCAATGTCATACTCGCCGCACTGCTCGTGGGCATCTTGGTTTACGCCAAGAAGAAGAACCTGCCGGGGCAGGACCTGTGGGCAGATCTTAACGAGCCCGCACCAGAAGCGCCTGCCCCAGAGGCGCCTGCTGGTCCTGAGACCAATCACACACCTAGGCACATGAACTCCGCAGTCGAATAGCTCTGGTTCTACGGGGGC
>JAFWLX010000242.1 GCA_017510875.1 Atopobiaceae bacterium
GCCTTGGGCACCATCCTTGCAATCAAGCCGGTGGTAACTTGCACGGACGGCAAGATTGTGGTCATGGACAAGCCGCGTGGCCTTAGAAACGGACGGAGCATCATCGCTGGTCTTATTCGCAAGGATGGTGGCTTTGATTTCTCGCGGCCTCTGTGCATTGGTTACACGGGCAATTCGGACAAACCGGTAAAGAAGTTTTTGGAAAGCTGTCCCGACCTCTGGAAGGACAAGGGCGAGGTGCCCGTGTCATCAATCGGGGCCACTATAGGTACTCACACCGGCCCCGGCGGCTTTTTGCTTGCCTACTTTGGCAAGGGGGCGGCATAGGCCAGTTACATCCTGAGCGCAGCGCTAAACGCAAGGGTCACAGCACAAACGGCTGTGACCCAATTGCATAAGAGGAGGTGTGCCATGAGACTGTTTGTGGCAACGGAACTAAGCGAGCCGCTCTTTGAGGCCCTGTGCGAGACATCATGCAGCTTGCGCGACTGCGTGCGCGGTCGCTTTGTGGCACCAGACAGCTTTCATGTGACGTTGGCCTTTTTGGGCGAGGTGCCACAGGCACAGGTGGTTCTGGCCCAAGAGGCGTTGGACGAGGCATGCGAGCTGCAGCCGCCCATAGAGGTGGCCCTTGGGGCCTTGGGCTCGTTTGGGCGGCCCCGCAAGTCAACGCTCTGGCAAGGTTTTGCCCGCGGTGTAGATGAGCTTGGAGGCTTGGCAGGGGACGTACGGGAGGCCCTGCTGACACGCGGACTCACCTATGACAGTGCGGCCTTTGTTCCCCATGTCACGCTCATGCGCGCGGCAGACGTAACTTCGGGGCTGCTGCCTATGCCCACAGTGGCCAAGGGAAGCATTGACACCGTAACGCTCTTTAGGTCCGACCTTTCGGGAGAGCGTCCACGATACGAACCGCTCCACCGGGTGCGCCTGCAGCCGCTTGATCCTGAGGAGGAACAACGGTGAGCGAGCCTCTGGACGTATGTGCCGCCTGCTAGAAGGTACCGCCGTTCCAGCCCCAGCGCCTACCCGACATGGGGTGGAAGGTCACGTACGCTTGGCTGCCTGGAATGTCTGCCACGCGCTCGAGTATCTCGGCCAGCTTGGCTGAGAACTCCTTGCAGCCCGCATCGGGCGTATCTCCTACTAGGCTCAGCGAAACGTAGGCTCCCTGCTCGAGCTTTTGCCCGCCCAGCCAGAGGTCGTAGTTGTCTGCGATGCCAACCATCAAAAAGCTCTCTCCCTTACCAAAGGCAGAGACAGCTTTGCCAAGCTCGGCCTTGAGGGTTTCCTTCTGCTGGTCCGACAGGGTGTTGGCTATGCGTGCGTCGATAAAAGGCATCAATGCTCCTTTCGCAAACGGATGTGGCGCGTACGACCATGCGCCAAGCTGTCCCGCTCCGTGGTGGATTTGTGCTCACAACCGCCATGCAAGCAGGAAAGCGTACGAATACGGCCATTGTAAAACCGTACAACCCCTTTTATCGCTCATTTCGCTCGACAAACGGATAAAGTGCTGTGCCTGTACATACCGTCACTACCTGTCTAAAGATGCGGGCAATCATCTTGTTTGACCGATAGCTTTGCTCCAAGGGAGGGGCCATGGGCCGCGTATTCAAGCACGATCTTTGGTATGAGCCAGCCGGGCAGTACCGAACCCTGCACGTCTATCTGCCCAACGGATACGACGACAGCGAAGAGCGCTATCCCGTCATGTACTTCTTTGATGGGCATAACCTGTTCTTTGATCAGGAGGCTACCTTTGGTAAGAGCTGGGGGCTCAAAGACTTTTTAGATGGGTGGGAGAAGCAGATCATTGTGGTGGGCATGGAGTGCAGCCACGAGGGCAACGCGCGCCTTGACGAGTATTGTCCCTACGCCTGCCATATGTTTGGGCATGACATCACGCCCTTGGGCGAGCAGACCTTCCAGTGGCTGATCCAAGATGTGAAGGACTGGGTCGACACCGAGCTGCGCACTTGGCCGCATCGCGAGGCAACCGGTATTGGTGGCTCAAGCATGGGTGGCCTCATGAGCCTTTACGGAACCATCGTTCACAACGATGTCTTCTCAAAGGCCGCGTGCCTCTCCACGGGCTTGCGGGTGTGGAAGAACAGGCTGAGCAAGGAGCTGCGCAGCGCACATATGTATCCCGATACGCGCATTTACCTTTCGTGGGGAGAGCTTGAGGCGGGACATACGCGCAAAGGCGCAGACCCACAGACTGAAAGCCCCGAGGCACGTGCCACGATTCCGTTTGCCTTGCAGCTCGGCGAGGCGCACGTGGACACCTACCTCTATTTCCAGCCTGCAGGGGCCCATAACGAGGAGTCTTGGGGTTGGCAAAACGGCCGCTACCTTGACTACCTCTGGCTCGACCGTCGCTGGTAATCGGTGAGGCGTGGACTAAGGGACGGTTTCCAATTCCACGCTTTCCGTCGATACATCGGGACAAAAAAGCAGCCCCCAGCGTTGGGGGCTGCCTCATTTGGTTCAGCGGTATACCGTAAAGCCTTACTTCTTCTTGCGGGGCTTGAGGATTGGGTTGATGGCGCCCTCAATGCCCTCGTCGCCAAACGAGATGCCCATGGCCTTGGCCTCCTGCACCAGCTGGCAGGCGGGGTCAACGGTCTTCAGGCGACCAGCCACAATGTCAAGCGGGACGCGCATGATCATACGGTCCTTGTCGGCAACCATGAAGCCGTACTCGCCGGCAAGGATGCCCAGCGCGGCCTCAACGCCCACCTGGCTGGCAAACACGCGGTCATAGGCGCAGGGCACGCCACCGCGCTGGGTGTGGCCAGGTACCGCCACGCGCACCTCGCGGTTGGTGCGGTTGATGATCTCGGCGGCAATGTCGTAAGCAATGGAGGGAGAGGTGCGCTCGGCAATGCGCTGCTTGTAGTGCTTACGCTTGAGACTTGCCTCCTCGATTGAGATGGCGCCCTCAGCCACGGCCACGATGGTAAAGCGGCTGCCGCCCTTGTCGCGCTTCTCGATGGTCTTGATGACATTGTCAATGCTGTAGGGAATCTCGGGAAGCAGAATCACGTCTGCGCCACCGGCTATGCCGGCATACAGGGGAATCCAGCCCACCTTGTGGCCCATGATCTCGATGACGAAGACGCGCCCATGCGAGCTGGCCGTGGTGTGGATGTCGTCGATGCACTTGGTGGCAATCTCGATGGCGGAGTGGAAGCCAAAGGTCATATCGGTGCCCCAGGTGTCATTGTCGATGGTCTTGGGCAGAGCGATGACGTTGAGGCCCTCGGTAGAGAGACGATGAGCGGTCTTGGTTGACCCGTTGCCGCCACCCATCACCAGGCAGTCGAGGTTGAGGTCGGCATAGATCTTCTTCATGGCCTCGACCTTGTTGATGCCTTCGGGCGTGGGCTCGTCAAGCAGCTTGAAGGGCGTGCGGCTGGTGCCAAGCATGGTGCCGCCACGCGTGAGGATGCCAGAGAAGTCCCTAGCGGTGAGCTTACGATAGTTGCCGTAGATCATGCCCTGGTAGCCGTTCTCAAAACCGTAGAACTCAACCTCGTCTCCCAGGCTGTTATCTAGCGTCTTGACAACGCCGCGCATTGCCGCGTTGAGTGCCTGGCAGTCGCCACCACTTGTGAGCATTCCAACCCTAAGCATGAAAACCCCTCTCTCTGTAGAGCGCACAGTGACACTTCATTTTCCACGAATGCAGTGCCGTGCAAAGCAGTTGTCTCTATACGGATACAAATCATACGGGGGAGGGCCGTCCCTGCCCGTGGCCAGCAACTCTGTGACTATCGCTCTCATATGCACACCAAAAGTGCACTGCCCGAGCCAGCAAGGGCTTGCTATGATGAAAGGGTGACGCTCTCATTCCTCTTTCAAACAAGGAGATTACCATGAGCAACCCTCTTGCCAATGACCTTAACACCCTTCGCCAGGTTGCGGAGAAGACAGCAAACCCCGGACGCTTTGCCCAGACCTTTCACCTTGTGCCGCCTGTAGGTTGGCTCAACGACCCCAATGGCCTCTGCCAGCTAGGTGATACCTTCCATGCCTTCTTCCAATACTCACCCTTCTCGGCAGAGGGCGGCGTAAAGATGTGGGGTCACAGCACCAGTCACGATATGATGCGCTGGAACTACGAGGGCACGGCGCTCTATCCCGATCAGCCTGTTGACGTGGGTGGCGTCTATTCGGGCAGCGCCTATGTTGAGGATGGCGTAATGCAC
Organism: Atopobiaceae bacterium; assembly: GCA_017510875.1. Lineage (GTDB taxonomy): Bacteria > Actinomycetota > Coriobacteriia > Coriobacteriales > Atopobiaceae > UBA1367. The sequence goes on from JAFWLX010000242.1 coordinate 4,218, forward strand.
ATCTTCTATACCGGCAACGTGAAGCGAGAGGACGAGACGGACTACGACTATGTCAATACCGGACGCGAAGCCAACACCATCTACGTTACGTCGACTGACGGCGTAAACTTCAGTCCCAAGCGTCTGGTGATGGGCAACACCGACTATCCCGGCGATGACACCGCCCACGTGCGTGACCCCAAGGTGTGGCGCGAGGGTGACACCTATTACATGGTGCAGGGCGCCCGCAAGAAGGATGACACCGGAGAGGTGCTGGTCTTCTCGTCAGACGACCTCAAGCATTGGGAGCTGTGCAATCGCATTACCTCAAACACGCGTTTTGGCTACATGTGGGAGTGCCCCGACTACTTTGAGCTTGTGGACACCGGCGAGTTTGCCAACAACAACATCGTGAAGGTGCTGTCGGTCTCGCCGCAGGGTCTGCACGGTGGCGACTGGGACCGCCGTAACGTATACCAGTCCGGCTACTTCGTGCTGCTTGGTGATATCACCAGCACCTGCACGCTTTTGCCCTTTGCTCTGTGGGACGCTGGCTTTGACTTCTACGCTCCCCAGACCTTCCAGGCAGATGACGGACGACGCATCCTTATTGGTTGGATGGGTATGCCAGACGAGAAGACCTATACCAACCTTACGGTGCGCGACGGCTGGCAGCACTGCTTTACCTTGCCGCGCGAGGTTACGGCGTGCAACGGCCGCGTGCTGCAGTGGCCCATTCGCGAGCTTGAGGAGTACCGCACCAACGAGCGTGTGGCTGTAGGCGAGCTTGAGGCAACCGACACGCGTGCCTTTGACCTGTTTGTCGATGGCATCAACTCCAACGAGGAGCTCACGATTGCCTTGGCCGGTCAGATGCGCCTGATATGGCGTGACCGCAAGTTTGAGATGCACTTTGTTGACGACAACATGGAGTCGGTGGGCGCGGGCAGACGCAGTCGCTTTGAGTATCTAGACGAGCTGCGTAACGTGCGCGTGGTGGGCGATGTGTCCTCCCTCGAGGTCTTTGTCAACGACGGCGAGCTTACCTTCTCGTCACGCTACTATCCCAGCGACTACAACGTAAAGGTTTCGGCCCCCGGTGCAACCATCAGCCTTTGGGACATTGTCGTAAGCGCATAGGCCGTACCGACAAGATCGCATACGGCATTCCGGGCTTACCAGATGGGGTTGGCCATGAGCTTCTTAGAATCGATACGCTCGCTGTTTTATGGTGGCACGTTGAATTCAGGCCCACTGAAGGAGGGGCGTCTGCTTGACGTCCCTTCTGCGAGCAACTATCGCGATCTAGGTGGATACGAGACTCCTCATGGCCCCACGGCTTATAGGCGCTTTGTGCGCGCAGGGTCAACCGAGCGGTTAAGCGAGTCAGACATGGTGCGGCTCGAAGACTATGGCGTGCGTTGCGTGCTTGACTTGCGTAGCTCTGCGGAAGCCCCGCGCCAGACCTGTCGCTTTGCCCGTCGAAATGCCATTAGTTGGGAGAACGTCCCGCTCTTTGACTACGACCTGTCTGATCCGGCACTTATGGCGCACGGCATCCCCGCAGGTAACTACCTTATTGACGGTTATGTGACCATGACCTCAAACCGTGTGGCCATACGTCGCATCTTTGAGTTCTTTGCCGCTGCGCCAACAGATGGAGGTGTGCTCTTTCATTGTGCGGCTGGCATGGATCGCACGGGTATTACCGCCATGCTGCTTTTGGGTCTGGCTGACGTGTCGCGCGAGCAGATTGTGGCTGACTACCTCTACTCATTTGCCCCGCAAGACGAGGTGGATGCTGTGGTGTTTGAGGGTGAACGGCCATGGGAGCACGAGTTTGGCTGGAATCCTCTGCCTGCGCGCAAGGAGGCGGTTGAGTTTGTGCTCGATGGCATAGAGCACGGATATGGCACAACTCGTGCATATCTTGAGACTTGTGGGATTGATGGGGTGTGTCTCGACCGCGTGAGAGGTATGCTTCTTGGGTTATAGCGACTCGGCCCAATGGGTTTACGTAACAAGGTCCGCAATGGAGGACAGGTAATGAGCAAGAGCAACGACCAGTTAAACGGCACCATGCTGCAGGGGTTCACGTGGAACCTTCCGCCTGACGGCCAGCACTGGCGCAGATTGGCACAGATGGCCGATCGTCTGGTGAACGAGGGCATAACCTCGGTATGGTTACCGCCCGCCTACAAGGGTGTGCGCGGCATAGAGGACGTGGGCTATGGCGTCTACGACCTGTGGGATCTGGGCGAGTTTGACCAGAGAGGCGGTATTCCCACCAAGTACGGTACGCGCAAGGACTTCTCCTCGTTGGTGATTGCGCTGCAACAGGCTGGCATCGACGTGTTGGCTGATGTTGTGCTCAACCACAAGATGGGTGCTGACGCCTTGGAGGAGGTCAACGCGCGCCGGGTGGCAACCGACAACCGCCTTTATGACATAGGCGAGCTTGAGCCCATGGAAGCGTGGACGCGCTTTGAGTTCCCTGGGCGTGCGGGCGAGCTGGATGACTTTGTGTGGGACTGGGAATGCTTTAAGGGCGTCGACTACGATGCAAAGAGTGGCGAGAACGGCATCTGGCTCTTTGAAGGCAAGAGCTGGGACTCTGATGTCAACCAGGAGATGGGCAACTTTGACTACCTCATGGGCTGCGATATAGACCTGCACAACGAGAAGGTCTATAAGCAGTTGCTCAAGTGGGGTGCCTGGTTTGTGAAAGAGTCGGGTGTCGAGGGCCTTCGTCTTGATGCCGTCAAGCACATGAGCAGGGACTTCTATATCAGGTGGCTTACCGACTTGCGCAAGCTGGTGAAGCGCGACCTGTTCGCGGTGGGGGAATACTGGGCATTCTCGGCTGACGAGCTGTCTGCCTACCTGGGCAGCGAGTGCGTGATGAGCCTCTTTGACGTGCCGCTGCACTTTGCCTTCTACCAGGCATCGGTCGATCGCGAGCATATCAACTTTGCCCACATACTTGACTGCGCCTTTGTGTCACGAGACCCGATACATACGGTTACGTTTGTGGACAACCACGACACGCAGCCCAACCAATCACTTGAGTCAACGGTGCAACCTTGGTTCAAGCCAGTGGCCTACACCATCATCCTTTTGCGTGAAGGTGGATACCCCTGCGTGTTCTTTGCCGATATGTATGGTCTTCCCAGCGATGCGATTCCTGCGGTGGCCGAGTTGCCACTGCTCATGGAGATTCGCAGGCGCTACGCCTACGGAGCACAGCACGACTATCTTAACGAGGCCGACCTGGCCGGTTGGACCAGGGAGGGCTCGGGTGACGGTGATGGCCTTGCGGTGGTGTTGTGCAACCGCGCGTTTCCCGGTGACGAGCAGTACGAGGAGCCCGTGGCCGAGGAGCCCCATGACGCTCCAAACGAGGGTGAGACAGCAGACGGTGCATTTGAAGACGATACTCCCACGGATGGGGGCAACGTGCTCAATGAGCCTGAAGAGGCCCAGCAGCAAGACCGTAAGCCGTCCGCCTGGCCAACCATGGAGATGTACGTGGGCAGCGCGCACGCAGGTGAGACCTGGCGTTGCGTGATGGGAGATGGGTCGGTAGTGACCATTGACGACAACGGCATGGGTCGTTTCCCGGCCAGCAGCTCTATGATGGCTTCGATCTACCTCCCCGAAGTTGCCGCCAACGGCCTTAACCACATCCCCATCGTGATGTCGCGCTAACCCTGCACGGACAAACTGGTGGAAGGGACGCCGTCCCCAACCCATGCGGCAAACAAAA
>JAFWLX010000243.1 GCA_017510875.1 Atopobiaceae bacterium
CGGCCATGATGGCCTCGCCCACGCCCTCGCCCACACCGCGTATGCCGGCAAAGTCAAAGCGGATGCCCTCGGCGGTGGCGGTAAAGTCCTTACCACTCTCGTTGATGTCAGGCGGCAGCACCGCAATACCCTCGTGCCGGCACGCCGTTACGTAGTGCACGATCTTGTCGGTCTTGCCCATGTAGCTGGTAAGCACCGACGCCATGTACTCCTTGGGGAAGTAAGCCTTCAACCACGCTGTCTGCATCACCAGGATGGCATAGCCGGCCGAGTGACTCTTGTTGAAGGCGTACGAGGCAAACTCAAGCACATCGTCCCAGATCTTTTGGGCAATTTGGCGCGTGTAGTTGTTGGCCTCGGCACCGTTCATCCAGTGGTCGTAGATGGTCTCGTCCTTGCCGTCCTCCCAGTGGAAGACCTCGTCGGTAAGCATCTTGATCTTCTTCTTGGCCACCGGCTTGCGGATGCGCGAGTCACTCTCGCCCGCCGAGAAGCCGCACATGTGCATGGAAATCTGCATGACCTGCTCTTGGTAGACCATGGTGCCATAGGTCTCCTCAAGAATGTCGGACAGGCGGTTGTCGTAGAAGGCCACCTGCTTGCGACCGTTCATGCGGTCGATGTAGTCGCTTACCATGCCGGCGCCAAGGGGACCGGGACGGTACAGCGCGATAAGTGCCACCACGTGCTTGAACTCGCGCGGCTGCATGCCCTTGATGGTGGCCGTCATGCCCGCAGACTCAATTTGGAACACACCCGCAGTATGGCCGCGCCCCATAAGGGCAAAGATCGCCGAGTCATCAAAGGGAATCTTGTCCACGTCAATGTCTACGCAGGTGGCGCCTGGCTTAATGGTAGAACGTACGGTCTCGGGCATGCGATCGATGTCAGAGGCGTTGGGATAGTTGGCACGGATGTTGGCCAGCGTCTTAGAAATGACGGTAAGCGTACGCAGACCCAAGAAGTCCATCTTGAGCAGTCCCATGTCAGCCACCGAGTGGCCCTCGTACTGCGTGATCTCGACCCCGCCCTTGGTATCAAGCTTGGTGGGCACGTGGTCGTTTACGGGCGTGGGCGTGATAAGCACGGCGCAGGCATGCACGCCCTCGCCGCGCGTCTTGCCCTCGATGGCCAGTGCCGCATCAATAATGCGGTGCGCATCGGCATCGCGCTGATAGGCCTCAGCAAAGTCGGGACTAAAGAGGTCCTCTTTGCCCGGGGTCTTGGTCAGCACAAACTTGAGCTTGGCCTTGGGGTCGTTTGAGATCATCTTTGAAAGGCGCTGACCCATGTACACGGGAAAGCCCAGCACACGGTTGGCGTCGTTGATGGCCTGCTTGGCCTTGATGGTTGAGTACGTGATGACGTGAGATACGCGCTCGGCACCATAGAGCTCGCGGACGTGCTGGATTACCTCCAGCCTTCGCTCGTCGTCGAAGTCCATATCGATATCGGGCATCTCGGAGCGCTCTACCGAGAGGAATCGCTCGAACATCAGGCCGTTCTCAAGCGGGTCGAAGGTGGTGATGTCCATGGCGTAGGCGACGATGGCGCCTGCCGCGCTGCCACGGCCCGGGCCCACGCCAATGCCGTTCTCCTTTGCCCAGCGCACGTACTCCTGCACGATAAGGAAGTAGTCGGCAAAGCCCTTGGTGCAGATAACGTCGTACTCGTACTCAAAGCGCTCGCGCACATTGACGCCACCAATGGTGAGCTCACGCCAGTTGTCACCGTAACGCTTGGCAAGACCCGCCTCGCACTCCTTGCGAAAACGCTCCTCAGAGGTCTCCCCCTCCTCAAGGCCTGGGAACTTGGGCAGGTACATGTGCGTCCAGTCAAGCTCGTACTCGCATTTGTCCGCAATCTCAAGCGTGTTGTCACACGCCTCGGGGCACCACGAGAAGAGCTGGCGCATCTCTTCCTCGGTCTTCATGTAGAACTCGGTGCCGTCCATGCGCTTGCGGTTGGTGTTGTCAATTTGGTCAGCCGTGCCAATACAGCTGATGATGTCCTGCGTGGGCGCGTCCTCGCGCGTAAGGTAGTGGAAGTCGTTGGTGGCCACAATTTTGATGCCCAGCTTGCGCGCCAGCTTGATAAGCTGCTCGTCAAGCGTGCGGTCGTTAAGGCCACCGCGAAAGTCAAGGCCGTGGTCCTGTATCTCGATGTAAAAGTCGTCGCCAAAGATCTCTTGGAAGATGCGGGCCCAGCGCTCGGCCTCGGCAAAATTGCCGTCAAGGATGTTTTGGGGAATGATGCCCTGCACACATGCGCTCTGGCAGATGATGCCCTCGTGATACTCGCGCAGCATGTCAAGGGTGGTGCGCGGCTTGTAGTAGAACATCTCGTTGGCGGCCTTGGACATCATCTTCATGAGGTTCACGTAGCCGGTCTCGTTCTTGGCAAGCAGGATAAGGTGGTAGCGACGCTGCCTGGTGCCACGGTCAATGGTGTCGTCGGTAATGAAGTAGGCCTCGCAGCCAAAGATGGGCTTGATGATGGGCTCTGGCCTACAGGCCTCTGCAGCTGCAAGCGCTACGTCACGGTTGGCCTCTCCCCCTGCAGCTTGCCACGCGGCCACGTCACGCTCCCACTGGGCGTGCACGCGCTCGTGCGGACCGGCATCGGGCGCGTCCGGTGCCGGCTCGTCCAGCTCCCAACCCTTCTTGAAGCACTCGCAGTCGTGCGACCATTGCCTGAAGTCAGCCGCGCCACTGTTATATTTGCGACACTCCAAGTCAAAGTTGGGCACACCAAACATGTAGCCGTGGTCGGTGAGGGCCAGTGCCGGCATACCAAGGTCAACGGCACGCTTGACCATATCGGGAATGGGGGTAGCCCCATCAAGGATGGAGAAGTCGGAGTGGTTGTGAAGATGAACGAACGCCATGCACGGAACCTTTCGCGTCTAGAGTTTAGGGGTCAATTCTAGCGGAGGATGCGGACGAAATCAGAGACGTCGCACAGGCTCGCGAAGAGTTGACAGCATGTTCGGTCGAGGCTTTTGCGGTAGGCCCCGACAAACTGCTACCATAAGCTCGCCAACCGTTTCATAACCAATAAGGAGAGCATCATGGAGCGACCCGTAGCATGGACGTTGTACTCGAAGGAGCAGCTTGCTGAACTTGAGGCTCTGAGCAGCGATTACATCGGTTTTATCTCACGCAACAAGACCGAGCGCGAATGCGTGGCCGAGGCCATTGCATGTGCCGAAGCCGCAGGGTACCGCAACCTTGAGGACTGCATTGAGCGTGGAGCGCAGCTTAAGCCTGGCGATGGCGTATATGCCTCTATGCGCGGCAAATCGCTCATCCTGGCCAAGATTGGCACGGACGACCTCACACGCGGCATCAACATCTTGGGCGCTCACATTGACAGCCCTCGCATGGACCTCAAGCAGAACCCCGTGGAAGAGAAGAACGACCTTGTCTACCTTGATACCCACTACTACGGTGGCATCAAGAAGTACCAATGGGTCACCATACCGCTTGCCATCCATGGCGTGGTTGCCAAGAAGGACGGCAGCGTGGTACCCGTGGTGGTGGGCGAAGATGCGTCCGACCCCGTGTTCGTGATTACCGACCTGCTCATTCACCTGGCTAGAGAGCAGCTGGGCAAGGAGGCCTCAAAGGTCATTGAGGGCGAGATGCTCGACGTGTTGGCTGGCAACAAGCCGCTTTCCATCGAGGACGAAAAGGACAAGAAGGATCCCGTCAAGCTCCAGATGCTCGAGCTTCTTAAGGAGCGTTACGGCATCGAAGAGGAGGACTTCCTCTCGGCTGAGCTTGAGGTGGTGCCTGCCGGTCCCGCACGCGAGCTGGGCTTTGATCGCTCGATGATCCTAGGCTATGGCCACGACGACCGCAGCTGCTCATACTCAAGCCTTCGCGCACAGTTGGCCCTCAACGAGACGCCTACCCGCACGGCACTCACCATACTGGTGGACAAGGAGGAGATTGGCTCTGTTGGTGCCACGGGCATGGGGAGCCGCTTCTTTGAGAACGTGGTGGCAGAGCTCCTGGCACTTACTGGGCATGGCGAGGGGACGTTGGCTCTACGTCGCTGCCTCATGAACTCCAACATGCTCTCGAGCGATGTGTCCGCTGGCTTTGACCCCTCGTTTGCCGGTGCTTTTGATACAAAGAACGCCGCTTTCCTCGGACGAGGCCTTGCATTCAACAAGTACACGGGAAGCGGTGGCAAAGGCGGATCAAACGACGCCGATGCCGAGTACCTGGCGCGCATACGACAGGTGATGGATGCCCACAACGTTGCATGGCAGACTGCCGAGCTGGGCAAGGTTGACCAGGGCGGCGGCGGTACCATCGCCTACATCCTGGCAAACTATGGTGTGCACGTCATTGACTGCGGTGTGCCCGTGCTCTCGATGCACGCGCCCTGGGAGGTCATCTCTAAGGCTGACCTGTACGAGGCCTATCGCGGATACTGCGCCTTCCTCACGCTAGAGTAGGCACGCCCCTACAACGTGGATTGGGGGACCGTCCCTTTTCCACGTTGGCGAAAAGA
>JAFWLX010000244.1 GCA_017510875.1 Atopobiaceae bacterium
AGACAAGAGGGGCAAAGTCTGTGTAATATATTCCTTGCACCAGATGAACGGGGTGTTAGCTCAGCTGGTTAGAGCGCCGGCCTGTCACGTCGGAGGTCGAGGGTTCAAGTCCCTTACATCCCGCCATTGCACTTCCAAGCCTCCTTTCGGAGGCTTTTTTCATGCCTCGAGCCCGCAATAGGAGTCAAGGGGGAGTCAAGGGGACAGGTCATTTGACTCACGACTGGGGGAGTCAAGGGGACATGACTCACGACTGGCGCATGAGTCAAATGACCTGTCCCCTTGACTCCCTTGTCACCGCAGGTCAGAGCGTTAGCTGCACAGGCGGGAACACTTTTTCACGTATGAGCGCCCGACTTAAAGAAAACCTGAAGGTTGGAGGACAAAACATGGTTTTCTGCTTTTCGCCGCCCATTTGCACACGCTCATTCGCTTCGCCACTCTAATATGACCGAAAATGACGTGTTTTGATTTATATTGGACTGAACAACGGAGAAAGGGAGCTCTGTTGTTCAGCGTGTTATATGAGAAGCTTGCTGACGCGCCAGCGCCAGTAGCTTCCCTTTTGGGCAAAGGTCTTTCGGTGTGGGAGGGCATCGTGGAGATCTCGAAGAAACTTGACTATGCGCTTCGCATGGTATGCGAAGTCGCAAAGGCAAACGAAGGGGATGTCATCTCGGTAAGAACCGTTGCCGAGAAGAGCAAAATTCCCTACTCGTTTGCACGAACCATCCAGCACGAACTGGTGTCCATGGGTTTGCTCAGCACCATGCGCGGCCCCCATGGCGGCATGTGCCTTGAGGTTGATCCAGAAACGACAACATTGCTCGACCTGGTCGAAACCCTTGAGGGCGTAGTCTTTAGCGTGGAGGACCAGGACGAAGATGCTGCCAAGGGGCAGTCAACGCAGCTACAGCCCGTGTGGGAAGAGCTCTCACGCATTGTGAGGGCCTATCTTGGCGCAGTAACCCTCAGGCAGCTTGCCGTAGAGGGACTTGTGCCCGTGGCTGCTGGGACGCTATGCTTTGACCTGGTGCCTTGCGCACAGTCGGGGACAGAAGCCGAGGCCAGTATCGGCGAATAGCGAGCAAAGCGGGTGAGGCGTGGCCAACATAACAGGCACGGAGGCAGATACAGCAGTCTCGCTGGATGACTTTCGCACGCTTGTGCTGGCGCGTGGCCGTAAGCTGTACCGCGACCTACCCTGGCGGCATACCTATGATCCGTACGAAATCTGGATTAGCGAGGTCATGCTACAACAGACTCAGGTAAGTCGTGTAGACGGCCGTTGGCAGCGCTGGCTCAAGCGGTTTCCCACCGTGGATGCCCTCGCTGCTGCCCAACCTGCCGATGTGCTTGACGAGTGGCAGGGCATGGGCTACAACCGCAGGGCGCTTGCGCTGCTCAAGGCTGCAGCCATAGTCTCAGGATCAGGCGGCGTGTTTCCGCATGAAGTGCGCGACCTTGTGGCCTTGCCGGGCATTGGTCCCGCAACGGCGGCGGGCATTCGTGCCTTTGCCCACAACCTGCCGGGGGTGTATCTAGAGACCAACGTGCGCGCCGTGTTTTTGCACGAGCTGTATCCCGATGCCAGCCAGGTGCCTGACAAAGAGCTGGTGCCGCTGGTTGAGGCCACCTGTCCCCAGACGGTTACGGCTGACGACAGTCCTCGCATCTGGTACTATGCGCTGCTCGACTATGGCGCGTACCTCAAGCGCACGGTGCCCAACCCCTCGCGGAGGTCGCGCACGCATGTGCGACAGTCTCGCTTTGAGGGCTCGCACAGGCAAAAGCGAGCCATGGCAGTGAGGGCTTTGCTCGCGCATCGCGAGGTGGGCGACGGTGGTATAGGGCTTGCGTCTCTTGCTGCCGAGCTGTCAAGCCAAGAGCTGCAGGCGGGCCGTCCGCCTATAGATGAGGCAACCGCGCTGGCTCTGCTGGAAGAGCTGACCCGCGAGGGCTTCTGTCGCCAAGAGGGCGAACGCTGGTTTGCGTGATGGGTGCCGTTCCACTTTCAGCATCTCAAAAAGGGAGCTATGAAACCGTCCTGTACCTGAGGTACCATAGAAAACATGTTGGCCAAGGGGTCAGCATATAATGGCATAGCCGCGCGTTGCGCCGCGGGCCCGGCGCGCTGCGCCCAAAGGAGAGGAGTGTTGCATGGCAGTAGATTTTGATACGTCGCAGACAAAGAAGAACCTCGAGTATGCCTTTGCGGGCGAGTCGCAGGCCACCAATAAGTACGCCTACTACGCCAGCCAGGCTAAGAAGGATGGCTACGTCCAGATCTCCAACATCTTCACCGAGACCTCTGGCAACGAGCGCGAGCATGCCAAGCTTTGGTTCAAGTACCTGCACGGCGGCGCCGTGCCCGACACTCTGACCAACCTGCTTGACGCGGCTGCTGGCGAGAACGAGGAGTGGACCTCCATGTACGCCGGCTTTGCCGAGACCGCCAAGGAGGAGGGCTTTAACGAGATTGCCGCCAAGTTCAAGATGGTTGGCGCTATCGAGAAGGCTCACGAGGAGCGCTATCGCAAGCTTGCCAAGCGCATTGAGGACGGTACGGTGTTTGAGTGCGAGGGCACCAAGGTGTGGAAGTGCATCAACTGCGGTCACCTGCATGTGGGCGCTACGGCACCCAAGATGTGCCCGGTCTGCAACCATCCGCAGAGCTATTTTGAGGAGCAGGCCCTTAACTACTAGGCCTGTACGACAGCGGGCCTGCCCCCCGCTTAATTGAGTCTGCAACGCCCGCCCCGGCCAGACACCGTGGGCGGGCGTTCTATTTTTAGGCCCCTTCTGTTATGGCTCCACGTTCTACTATCATGGACCCAATAGTGAGGTTTATCAGCGGAAGGAAAGCCATGCCACGCGAGTCAAAGCGCGCAAAGCGCGAACGGGCCATCGAGATCTGCCGTCGCATGGGCGAGCTGTATCCGCACGTAGAGAGCGCGCTCAACTTCACTTCGCCCTTTACGATGGTGATCTGCGTGCTGCTCTCGGCACAGACCACTGATGCTGCCGTCAACAAAGTGACGCCCGAGCTCTTTGAGCGCTGGCCCACCGCAGAGGCCATGGCGCAGGCTAATGCGGCAGACATTGCCGAGGTGATTCGCTCCATAGGCTTCTATCGTGCTAAGTCGGCACACTGCGTGGAGGCTTCGCAGATGATCGTCTCGGACTTTGGCGGCGAGGTTCCCCACACCATGAAGGAGCTTACGCGTCTGCCTGGCGTGGGGCGCAAGACGGCCAACATCGTGCTCAACAAGGCTTTTGGCATCGTGGAGGGCATAGCGGTTGATACGCATGTTTTTCGTCTGGCAACGCGCTGGAAGCTTACCAACAAGCCCACGCCGCTGCAGGCCGAGCAAGACCTGCTCGACGTGATTCCCCAAGAGCTGTGGGGGCCGGTCAACGAGCAGTGGATTCACTTTGGCCGCGACGTGTGCAGCGCCCAGCGTCCCAAGTGCGATGGCTGCCCGCTAGCCGACATCTGTCCCAGCTTTGGCAAGGCAGCGGGCAACCCGCGTACAAAGGCGCGTGCTCGCAAGGCAAAGGAGGCATAGGGCCATGGCTACTTACGGTGACGAGAGCTACCAGCGTGAGGCAGAGGCCTGCAAGGCACCAGGCCGCACTCACTTCTGTGACTGCAGCGACCAAGCATGTCCCCTTAACCCCAACAATCCGCGCAACCGCGAGAAGGGCCGGGGCTGCGACGGCTGCATACGCAAGAACCTTGCGCTAGGTGAGATTCCGTCGTGCTTCTTCAACAAAGTGGGTCCCACGCCCGATGGCTGGGACGACTACTCCATCGCAGGGTTTGTCAGGCATTGTCAAAGCCGGGGAGTGTAACCGGAGCTTGGGGCCCCCTTAATGTGGTAAATCCAACCACTTAAACCCTCTCAGTGTACGCGTCACCGACATCTCAGCCTTAAGCCAAATCGCTTGAATGACAATGATGCACGTATACACCGCGTGCTTTGTGCCGGCCCCATCTGTGTGGAGCCACAGGGCCAAAGCCGCGTCAACGTATGTGTGGACCACGATGATAGGGGAGACCATGGCAAGAAAGAACGATGTGGACTACATCCTTACCGACGAAGACGTATACATGATGGGCAAGGGTGTGTGGTACCGCAGCTATGAGAAGCTGGGCGCACATCCGGCCATTTCGGGACGCACCAAGGGCTTCCACTTTGCCGTGTGGGCCCCCGACGTCAAGAGCGTGCACGTTATTGGCGAGTTCAATGACTGGGACACTTGGGCCAACCCCTTGGGCCTACGTCCTACGGGCGGCGTCTGGGAGGGCTTCATTCCAGGGGTCGAGGAGGGCCAGCTTTACAAGTTCGTCATCGAGACCGCACAGGGCGACCTGCTCTACAAGGCCGATCCCTACGCATTCATGGCCGAGCTTATTCCGGGAACCGCCTCGCGTACCTTTGACATTGAGGGCTACCGCTGGGGTGACAAGCGCTGGATGACCAAGCGCGCCGAGATTCCTCACATGAAGAACCGCCTCAACATCTTTGAGGTGCACCTGGGCAGCTGGAAGCGCCACAACGATGGTCTGTCTGGCACAGGCGAGCCCGACACCGACGATCACGGTGGATCGTACTACACCTACGATGAGCTCTCCGGCGAGCTGGTGGCCTACGTCAAGGACATGGGCTATAGCCACATCGAGGTCATGCCCGTAATGGAGCACCCCTTTGACGGCTCCTGGGGCTACCAGGTAACCAGCTACTATGCTCCCACCAGCCGCTTTGGCAACCCCAAGCAGTTCAAGCACTTTGTTGACATGTGCCATCGCGCCGGCATTGGCGTCATCCTTGACTGGGTGCCTGGCGGCTTCTGCGCAGACGCACACGGCCTGTCCAAGTTCAATGGCGACATGCTCTACGAGAACGCCATCCATCCCAACTGGGGTACCTGCAAGTTTGACCTGGGCCGCAAAGAGGTCCAGTCGTTCCTCATCTCCAACCTGCTCTACTGGATTGGCGAGTACCACGCTGACGGCGTCCGCATGGACGGCGTTACAAGCATGCTCTACCTCAACTTTGGCATCGACGACCCGCGCCTTAAGAAGTTCAACGAGAAGGGCACCGAGGAAGACCTTGCTGCCATTGCCTTTGTGCAGCAGCTTAACGACACCGTGGGCAAGTATCATCCCGACGTCATGATGATTGCCGAGGAGTCCACCGCGTGGCCGCTGGTTACCTATCCGCCCAAGGACGGCGGTCTTGGCTTCAACTACAAGTGGGACATGGGCTGGATGAACGACACCCTGCACTATTGCCAGACCGACTTCCCGTTCCGTCCGGGCAACCACAACCTGCTTACCTTCTCCACCATGTATCAGTTCAACGAGAACTTCATTCTGCCGCTTAGCCACGACGAGGTCGTGCACGGCAAGTGCTC
>JAFWLX010000245.1 GCA_017510875.1 Atopobiaceae bacterium
CTGGCCCGTGAAGAGTGACGACCTATGTCGTGAAGCCCTCGCCGCCATCTCCCAGCGCCAGCTCTACCGCCCGGCGCAGCGCACGCGATGGCGGCACGCCCGTGGCCTCAATCACCTGTTGCGAGTACCGCCTGAACAGGTCGCCCACCTCAAATCCACGCCCAGCTGCCTTAAGGGCTCGGACCAGCAAGATCATGGCATCCTCTCGCAGGTTGCCCATTCGGTGGGCGTCTGTTCCAAAGCGAACGGCCAGCTTGGCCTTTCCCAACCTAAGGGCTGCCTCACCTGCTGCAACCGAAGCGTCAACATAGAGCATCTTCATCCCCTCGATCCTCTCGCGCGCCTCTTGGCCTAAGGCCAAGAGACGTCCGTCTGGCCCCGTTGAGTAGATGCGTTCCATTTGACGGGCGTATTCAAGCACCTTGAAGTCATCGCCATCCTCCATGAGTGCCTTGCGGGCAACCTGCTCGAACTCGTCCACATCAAACGTTACAAGAGTCGTGTCGAAGCCAATGGTCCCCTGCGTCCTGTCGGCAAGAACCAGCTTGAAGCCCGAGCACCTCTCCTCAAGGCGCCTTCGCACCTCGCCCGTGGCCTCATAGAGCTTGCGCGGCCCACGGACATAGTCCTCATTTGGCCAGAGGACATCAATTGCCTGATACCGACGAATGACATGACCGGGAACCACGGCAAGCAACATCGTTAGGTCACGCGCACGCCTTCTCTCGAGCACGCCTTCGGGCAGAAGGGCGCCTTTGTACTCAACGGCAAAGCCACCCAGCACATTTACGTGCACAAGGTTCTCTTGCTGGCTTTCAGGCAGGAGCTTCATCTGCCTTCCGCGCCCCAAGGCCGGCTGCTCTAAAAGGGCCGCCGCATACTCACCGCCAGCTTGCAGGTCGTCACCAAGACTCTTAGACGCAGAGCAGCGTCGCACCCTCACGGCTCTGAGCAGCTCGCTCCACGCCGGCGGAACAACGCCCGACAGACCATCCCACAACATGATGCAGTCACGCTCAAGCAGGTTGAGAATCCACAACGAGTCACGTGGACAAGGGGTGCCCATGGGCAGGCTGAAGTCTCTTCCCTCATGTTGCAACTCGCCCGTAGAGTGGGCCAGGATGGTACCTATAAGCGCAAGGTCATCCTGCCCGCCTACGGTTTCACAATAGCGTGCAAACGACCCAAACTCGCCCAAGAGCTCAAGCGCAATGGCGTCTATCAACTCTGCCGCAGACGCAAGGTATCCCTCTCCCAACGCATGAAGGATGCTGGTTGCCCTGCTGGCACGCACATGGGCGCGCGAGAGGGCATGCATGCGAATGTCGGCGACGGCGCATACGGAAAGGCAGACCGCCTGAAAAAACGTATCGCCAGCGCGCTCGGCGCTTGCAACCGCCTCCTCAAGCAACCCGGTATTGCTCTCGGACGACATCAGGATGTCCGGAATGCTTGCAAGAGCCGTATGGTATATCTGCAATCGACGCATTCCCGACCGTGCAAAGAACGCCTCGGTACGGTCGAACAGATAGGCCTCCTTGGCATCGGGCACACCACCACTCATGGCCAACACCAATCGCAGGTCATCGCAGACCAGCGCCTCAAAGAGGCTCTGTGGCTCGCGCACGATCATCTCGTTTGACACCGACGCATAGGCCTCGTTAAACCGGCCCATCGTAATGAGACGCACGAGCTTAAGGTGGTCAAGGCAGGACAAACCCGTAGCGTCTTGGGCCTGAGAGGTGAGCAGCTGAGAAGATTGTTTGGGGTAGCGAAGCACATCGCGACAAGCCCCAAACTGAATGACCCGATGATAGAGCTTCTCCTCAACCGAGGTGGACAGACGCAGCTTGCTTAGCTCTTCCCATGCCTTATCCACCTGACGCGCAGAGCCTACCACGCTCAGCGCTGCCGCATCGCCAAGCGTCATCCTTACATCCTCGCTCATGTTGAGTGCCCGGGCAGTCTTCATGGCATCCTCTACCATCTGCGCCTCGCCAGCCCCAACGTACAGCACGCCCCACGCCACGCAGACAGAAGCCAGGTCGCGCTCGGTAACACAGAGCCTGCTGACCATGGCCGATCTGCGCATGTCTTCGCGTGAGGCAAGCACGCCACAGGCTCGTACCGCCAAGCCGGGATAGGCAGCCACATACCCGTGCAGTCGTCCCATGCAACGGTCAAACACCTCATCATCGTGCAGCCCATGACAGCAGAACGTTCGCTTGTGAGCATCTGCACCCAGAAGTGCAACGTCACGCTCAAGCCAAATCATCTGCTCTACATCACATCTGCCAGCAACAATGGCTGCCTCCTCCATGGTGCCGCAGCCCAGAAGAATCATGGCAAGCCTTACTCTGACCTCCTCGTCGGGAAGGCCTTGCCTCAACGTCTTATCAATGAGGTTCTCGAGCGTAGACAAATAGCGCGGACCAAGACCTGCTTCTTCTCCCGACGTACGGTCGGATCTTAGCGAGACTACCAGCGACGGTATTCCGCCGGTAAGGTCAAAGGTGATGCCATCCTCTTCGTACTGGCGATACAGCAGATCGCTGGCATGCAGGCATTTTGCTCCGTGTGCGCATTCAATAAGCTGCTCCGCCTCGGGGCGCAGGCATACCACTGCCTGTGCACCGGCACCGACCAGCTTCTCGAGTGATTTGGCCTCGTTGTATGCCTCGTTTTCGTCAGGGGGAGTTATGCCGTCAAATACAGCAAGAATGCCTTCATTTTTGACTGATGCACGATGCGAGAGGTTTCTGCAATACCGAGCCAGCCTTTTACAAGCAAGGTCTGAGGGTATTCCCTCAAGCCTGTAACGATAGGTGGCCTTACCCTGCCTGCTTGCTTCTCGCATGAGCAGCGAGCTGAGGTGCGTCTTGCCCATATCGGGCTCTGCACAGAGAAATACCAGATCGCCAGTAATGGTCTCGACCGTTGCCGCTGGTGCACAGAGCCCATCGTAGGCATAGGCGGGCTGCTCGTCTGACAGGGAGTCGTTGTCATCAAACGAGTCTCTGGTTGCTTCTTGACCAAGGTCCATGCCATCAGTCTGCTTCATTTGTTGCCTCATTTCTCTCGTTTACCTTACGGCGGTTCGCGTCACCAATGCGCTATCTTTGATGACGCTCACGAGAGTAAGTATCGTTCTTAATAAAGCTATGCAAGCAGACTTATTCGTTATCGTTGCTATTGTTTATGCAACATTAGACGTTGTTAAATCGAGCTCTTATCGTTTAGTTCCTAATATTGCCTGTTTATTATGCATATCAGTAGGCACCAGTCATGCCAACATTTGTCATTTAGTGTCATTATGCATGTTGATAACTCTGTTGATAGC
>JAFWLX010000246.1 GCA_017510875.1 Atopobiaceae bacterium
AGGAATATCAACAGTAAAGCTGTTTGGTCTCTCGGTCTTAGTGCTGACGCTCACCTTGAGCGACGAGCTGTCACCGTCAACGCCATACTCACCCTCAGAAACGCTGTTGATGGTTGCCTCCTCGTACTCATGCACGTCAGGAAGCGCGCCTCCAAAGTCCGTCTTAAAACACAGGAGGTTGTCGTCTGCCTGCGCAAAGTAGCGGCACTTCTTCTCCGACTTGAACGGAATGGTAGAGAGGATGGAGACTCCCGGGGCAAACAGGTCGGTGGTGTACTGGACATAGCTGCTGAAGAGTGCACTACTATCCTGCAGGTCGGCCTCATCTATGAGCAGGAGGTACGGGTTTGGCTGGTTCATGGAGATGAGGTCATACATCTCATCCACGTTATGCCCGTCGTTTCCCGCCGCGCAGCAGGTCACAACGCCCAACTCTCCTGCCGCCCTGATCATGGCCTCGTTGGCGTTGTTGACGGGCTCGCAAACCAAGGACCGGTTGATGGCGCGTATGTCCACGCCAGCCTCTATCGCGCGAATCACAAAGTCGTATCCCTTGATGATGGCATCGTAGCTAAAGTCGGAGTCCTCCACGGATTCCGAGACGCTAACGGCAATCACCTTGACGCCGTTTGCAAGGCCCGACACGCCAAAGTCGTTCCACTCTGCTGCCACAATGCCTGCGCAGTGCGTGCCGTGGTAGTAGCCGTCCATAGGGTCGGTTGGGTCCTCGCGGTGCGGGGCATAGCCAAACTCGCCGCACCCAAGCTCTGCCTGCTGCTCTGGGGTAAAGCGGTACATGACGTTTTGCAAGTCGGGATGGGTGTAGTCCACGCCCGAGTCCATGATGACCACGGCGCCTGTTGCGTTAGTTTTACCCTGCTCGTTCCAATGGGGAGCCTGCACACCCGGATTTGTTGCATTTGGGTACTGCGGCAGGGATTGCTCGGCACCAATGCTAAACCACTGATAGGGAGTGAAGTCCGTCGTAGCCGAGCCTACCGGGTCTACACTTTGTGCGGTCAGGGCCTCAGCACCGGTAGCAGCTGGAAGCTCAGCCAAAGCATTGTTGGCACCATCCGAAGATTCGGCAGGTGCACCGTCACCGTCGCCCACCAAACTTGCCGGCTCATCGGCATCGGTCTCCGCATGCGCAGAGTCCGCAGAAACCTCGTCGTCGCTCAGGAAATGCATGATGTAGTTGGGCTCTGCAGAAAGCACCTGTGGGTCAAGCAGAAGCTCACGCAAAAGCTGCTCCGTACTCATGTTGGGTGAGCGCACAAGCAAGATCTCGACCGGCTCGTCTTCAGCCTGTGCCGTCATCGCACCTGGCTCGCCAGCCACGGGAAGCGCCTCCCCCGTCGCCTCGGCATACTGCCGTGCGGTTACCCCAGAGAGTCGCTCGGTATCCTCAAACAGGCCGCCAGACTGAGCCGTAAGGCCTTCTGCACCCTCCCCCAGACGGCAGACAATGGCCTCGCCCTCCACGTACTCGCCGGAGGCAAGCATTGGCTTAACCAGCGCGTCAATCTGGGCTTCCGAGCGCTGTGTGGCCGACAGGAACTCTTGCGCAAGGGCCGTCATCGGCACGGGGCAGAAGCCAAAGATGCTAAGGGATGCTGCAAGAACGACCAGAGAGAGCCTTCTGGCATGAGCCTTCTTCATGTGTGCCACCAAGTCTTTCGATTAAGGTTCGTTGGTATGTACGTGCGCTGTCGTTTTAGGTAGGCATGCAACTTTGAATCGTACCAGATAAAATGGCCCAGAGATCGATGCCGCCGCCACGGTTTACGACGATAGAGTAGTTGCCGTCGGCATCCGGCGTAAGAGCCTCGCCGGCATTGGACGCCGAGATAATCTTGAAGCCTTCGTCGACCACCAGGCGAATTACATCGCCCTCGTGGGCAACATCAAACATCCGTGAAAATGTATCTTTGTCGAGCAGCGTTGTCCCGTCCGCCTTGGTCACGCGCAGATTACCTTCAAGAAGGCTGTCGTCTTCATAGGCCATCCTCACGATGTAGCTGATCGATTTGGCAAAGGTGCCCTCGGTGTTGTCGCCCGCAACAACCTCACCACCATTGGCATCTAACTTCCAGACCGTAAGGTCAAGCGTTTCCGGCCGATTGTCATCCGCTTCGGCCAGCTTAACGCCGTTATAGCCAGAGATAGTATCCTCAACGAGTGCCTTTGTGACGCACTCGTCTCCCCTGCCATTTGTCATGCATACAAGTGGCCAGGCACGCTTTTCAACTTCTTTACCGCATGGTCTTCATGTCTCGGCCAGCGGATTGTGCGCGGGCAAGGGTCGCCAGATTGTGCCACTTTCGCGCACTCACGCACCACATACACGGCAGCTGTGCATACACGGGTCAGGGTAAAGCTTCTGAGCTACACTTGCCCGGCTTGCTTCAAGACGCATCAGCCGAGGGGTGGGACTTGGATGTAGGAAGCTGGACCATAACGATTGCCGTAAACATAATGACGCAGCCCAGCAACTCGCGCGTGCTCATGCGCTCATTGAGCAACAGAGCACCCGCCAGTACCGCAAAGACCGATTCCAGGCTCATAAGCAACGACGCCACCGTTGGGTCCGTGTACTTCTGGGCAACAATCTGGAGGGTGTATCCTATGCCTGCTGAGACAATGCCGCAATAGAGAATGGGCGTCAGGGCAGATGCAATCTTCTCCAGGCTTGGCGTTTCCATAACAAAGGCAACAATCCATGAGATGATGGCCACCGTAACAAACTGAATCGCCGAGATACGTATAGGATCCCCTTTGCCA
>JAFWLX010000247.1 GCA_017510875.1 Atopobiaceae bacterium
AAGGCGCATCCGGATGTGTTCAACATCCTGCTGCAGGTGCTTGACGACGGTCGTCTGACCGACGGCCA
Source organism: Atopobiaceae bacterium (assembly GCA_017510875.1). Classification (GTDB taxonomy): domain Bacteria; phylum Actinomycetota; class Coriobacteriia; order Coriobacteriales; family Atopobiaceae; genus UBA1367. The sequence continues at coordinate 69 of JAFWLX010000247.1, forward strand.
GGGACGTGTGGTGAGCTTCAAGAACACGATTATCATCATGACGTCTAACGTGGGCAGCCAGTATATCGCCGCGGCTACCCCGCAAAGCGATCCTGACGAGATTCAGCGTCAGGTTAACGAGGCGCTGCGTGCCACCTTTAAGCCGGAGTTCCTCAACCGTATTGACGACGTGGTGGTGTTCCATGCCCTGAGCCTGGGCGACATTGAGGCCATCGTCGAGATTCAGCTGCGCGACGTGCGCAAGCGTCTGGCACGCGAGCGCATTACCCTCGAGCTCACCGAGGCCGCCATTGGCCTGCTCGCGCTCGACGGTCTTGACCCGGTGTACGGTGCCCGTCCGCTCAAGCGCCTCATCCAGCGCCAAGTGGTGGACAACGTGGCTAGCCTCATCATCGACGGCAAGCTGCACCAGGGCGAGGGCGTGCTTGTGGACGTGGGTCCCGATGGTGCGTCGCTGGTGGCCAAGCCCATCCCGCGGCCGGACGTGCAGCCCGAGCCGAACGAGACCGACATTCCGCTCGAGCCTGATGCGATTGACATGTAAGGCAGATGCAATAAGAGTTACGTGGGGGTCAGATGGTTCTGACCCCCACGTTATTTAGTAGGTCTCATGTTTGAGCCACTAGGTCATGACATACCAGCATCGCGCGTGGAAAAGGGACGGTCCCCCAATCCACGCGCTGATCCAGCGGTTAGCCTAGTTCCAGGGGTCGCGCTCAAACAATGGCTCGGCTGAGGCAGGCCTATCGGAGTAGGGATCATACCCGTCGTCGTCCTCGTTGGCAGCCCGCAGGTACGTGCGCTCGTAGACGCTTGTGCTGCTGGCATCGCTCTCTGCTTCGCCGTCTTGGGCCTCGATTTTTTCGCCTAACATGCGTTACTCCTAACCTGCTGTTGAAGGCTTGGCATCCTTGCTCTCGTCGGGAGACTTTGGTTGGTAGTTTGCTGCTTGGAATACGTCCTGGTAGGCCACGAAACGGCACACGCTTCCATCAAAGGGCGCAAGGTCTGAGCTTGAGTACATCCCCTCGCGGGTGCAGGTGGCCACTGCACGAGAGGCCCCGTTCTCGTTTACTACCAGTGCGGTCCAGATGCAGTCGCCCATCTTGCCGCTCGCGCATCCAAAGGTTGCTGTGGTGGGCTTGGTGCCAGCGGGCAGCTTCATGCTGCCGTTGTCGCAGTAGTCGTTGAGCCCCTCAAAGCCACAAGCACCGGCCAGAGTCTCGACCGTCTCTCGATTTACCTCGGCAGGGGCCTGCCACAAGGGGAAGTCAAAGCGCACGCCGGCAATGGCAGCGCCTTCTTCCAGCACGTTGGACGAGCCATCCTGTGGCCAGCTTACCGAGCGTGCATAGGGCTGCGGAGAGAAGGTAAACGCGCCGTTCTCGCCAGACACATAGCTTGCTACCGCGTTGCCTGACGACTCTTTAAAGCTGCGGTCAAAGGCATAGCCTTCTTGTTGCAGGTAGGTGTTTACGTCCTGTGAGGAATGGCTGAAGAACTCTGCCAGGTGGAGAGGGCTGCTGGGGAAGGGCGAGGACACCATCACCTGCACCGCGTTTCCCAGCTCAAAGACCTCATTGAAGGCGGGAACCGTCTCAATTACCGTGCGTGGCTCCTCGGACGAGGGAACGTAGTGCACATCGGCCGCATATCCAATGACGTTTAGCCTCTCAATGGCCTCGGACTCCTTCATGCCCACAACATCGGGCACGGTGTAGGGCACTCCTACATATAGGGTTACAAGGTTGCGCGAGACAAACGGCGTGCCGGCAGGGGGGTCTACCTCAACTACCAGGCCCACCGCATCGACAGAGGGACGGGGCTGTACCTCAATCTGCTCGGCGCCGGAAGCCTGCAGGGTTGCGCGGGCATCGTCCTCAGAGAAACCTATGACTTCGGGAATGGTCCGGTTGGTGGCAACCACGATGGTGACCTCGCTGCCATCGGGAATGCGCGTACCCGACTGGGGAGATTGTGAAAGCACTTTGCCTATGGCGTCGTCGGCCGGCTGTGCCTCTATGCGTATTGACAGGCCCTTTTCGACAATCTTCTGCTCGGCGTTGCCCTGCGAGTCTCCCACTACCGAGGGAACCGTTTTGCCGCCCCACAGCTCCATGCCGTAGGTAAGGATGGCGCCGCCACCGCCCACTATAGCGAGCACTAGCAAAAGGCCAAGGAGTGGTCGTAGCTTGCTGGTGCTGTTGCCCTCGCCGGGAGTGCGCCCGTCGCGACGGCTGCGTGCATATGGATCACGCCAACCGTCAAAGCGAGAGCGTTTTTCGCTGATGGTTTCAAACCGTTTTGTGCTTACCACCGTATTGGATGACTGCGCGTCATGGTCGTAGTCACGTGTGTTGCGCACATACAGGTAGTCGTCGCCCGACTGCTTGGCGCGGGGCTTCACCGCCGTGGAGTCGACGGGAATAATCCCTGGTACCGAGTCACCAAACGACGGGGTGGCCTGCTTTGGCTCTTCAGGCGGCTCGTCTTGCTCGTCTTCGTCATCTGTAGGAACATCCACAAGTCTGCGCGTCTGCATGTCAAGCAGGCGGGTCTCCTCCTCGATCATGCGCGTGACCTCGGATTCGGCAGACCTGACAGCAACCGTAGCGTCCTGTTGGCTTTGATCGAGTGATGCGCCGCACTTTGCGCAGGTGGATGCATCTGTAGCGTTATCGGCTCCACACTGTGGACACCTCATGACAAACTCCTCCGTTTGAGCTGCATTTTCTTCATTATAGACGTGATGGAGGTTTCCGTGAAGTGTGGATACGCCGCTGCCCACGGCCCGGCCTAGGCGCCGCCACTGCCACGGGCAGGCCAGGGGGGTGACCCTCGGGGACTCCCCTTCGGCTCACGCTCCGCCCTTACGACGCGGCAGCTGCGGAACTCGCGTTTTCCTTCGGGGCTCTGCCCCGAAGGAAAACGCTCAGACAGTCCTCGCTCCCGCCGCGCCGACGGGCGGAGCAGCCTCAGCAGGAGTCCCGAGGGTCACCCCCCTGGCCTGCCCGTGGCAGTGGCGGCGCCTAGGCCGGGCCGTGGGCAGCGGCGTATCAAGTTGTTTTAGATTACCCCAGCACCTCTTGCATCATGTTCCACAGGAACATGGCAGCAAGGATAAGCAGCGTGACCACAATGAACAGCGCCAGCACCGAGTGACGACGCCGGGCGCGCTCGCGCGAGGCAAAAATCGAGCGGCGACCCTTGGGAATCTCGAGGTACTGCCCGTAGCGCGTACTGTTCTTCACGCGTGACATGTTGCTGCGGGCACGTCGGTACGCCATGCCCGAAAGCGGTGTTGCTCCGCCCACGCTAATGTTGGAGTCATGCGTGTAAGAGGCAGAGGGAATGCTGTCGTCGGTGAGGTCGTCAAGCGTGCCCTGGCTACGATGCGGCGTGCGCTTGCGCACGTAGCGTGGAGCCTTGGGAGCCGAAGCGGTAGAGAACGACTCTCTGCCCGTGGTCTCCTGCTCTGAAAGTGGGGGCAGCGAGCCAGTTGACGAGGCAATAAGTGGGATAGATCCCGTGCCGCTTAGCAGCTCGTCGTTGGCCGAGCTGAACGACGACGTGTCGTCCGCGTCAATGGACGGCAGATTGGCCAAAGATGCGGCGGCAGCATCCGACCGTGGAGCCGAAGCCGAGTTTGCTGCATGCGAGGGTGTGCGACGTGTGCTCTCGCGATTGTCCATTTGGCCTCCGTGCCATGCCATGCCTTACGTACTACTACTGCTGACACATTCTAAACCAGCCATGGTCCATGTGCGAGAGTTTTGACCTGTACGTAAGAAAAGGCGAAATCTAGACACGGAGATAAAGCATAAGCGCTATAGGTAATCTGCTTCAAGTAGGCTTAGATTTAATGAGTGAACAAAACTAAGAAAATCTTTATTCTGTTGTATAAGAGCCATCAGTTTGGGAATAAAATCCATTGACACCCGGGACGCCCCAAGAGGCGTCCATTTACGAGGGAGGCTCACGTTGCTGGCAAAAAACGCCACGTAAACGTCTATGCCAGCAACGGTAGCCTTCAGAAAAGGAGAAAGTATCATGGCAGGAATGATTCCGTACAGCAACTACGAGCGCGCTCTTCGCAGGCAGTTCCCCTTTGACATGTTTGAGGACCTACTGGCTTCGCCGCTTACCGCCGTCAATGCAAACGATGCATTTAAGATGGACGTTGAGGATGCCGGCGATGCCTACGTTATTAGCGCCTATCTGGCAGGCGTCAGCCGCGACGAGATTGACGTCGAGCTTAACGAGGGCCGCCTGTCCATCTCTGTCAACAAGAACGAGACCGAAGAAGAGAGCGGCAAGAACTACCTGCACAAGGAGACGCGCGCCTGGAGCGCATCGCGTGGCGTATACCTCAAGGACGCCGCAACCGAGGGCCTCTCGGCCAAGCTCAACGATGGCGTGCTTACCATCAACGTTCCCAAGCAGGATGCAAAGGCTAACGTCACAAAGATCTCCATCGACTAAAGGACGCAAGGAAGCCAATTCTGGGCGGTGCCGAGAGGTGCCGCCCTTTTTTGATTAGGCGTGCTTGGGGTCGCAACAGAAGGGCCTC
>JAFWLX010000248.1 GCA_017510875.1 Atopobiaceae bacterium
CGCGTGGATTGGGGACCGTCCCTTTTCCACGTTGGCAAGAAAGACGCTACAAGAAAGCACCGTTGCTCTGCCAACGTGGAAAAGGGGCGGTCCCCCAATCCACGCGGCGGTGTGTCAGTCGACGCTCTTGAGGGACTCCACCATGTCAACGCGGTCGAGCTTGCGGCGCATGGAAAGAATGACCATCAACGTAAAGACCATGGTGAGCGCGAAGGCATAGGCAAAGCTGGGACCGTGGATGCTGCGCCCAAACATCACGTAGTCCACCTCGGCCGTGGTGACCACAAAGCGCTCGAGGAAGATGCCCAGCACCATGCCCAAGGTGTCGCCTATAAGGGCGAGCAGCGCAATCTCCCTAAAGATGTAGGTGTACACCTCGCCACGCGTGAATCCCAGCACCTTGAGGCTCGCAATCTCGCGGATGCGCTCGCCAATGTTGATGTTGGTAAGGTTGTAGAGCACGATATAGGCTAAGGCTGCCGCGCTCACAATAAGCACGACCACGATAAGGTCAACCACCGAGAGCATGTTGCGATACATCTCGATGGTCTCGTCGCTAAAGCTCACTATCGATACGTCTGGCGTGTCATGAAGGGTGTCGGCAATCTGCGAGCGCACGGCATCGTCCTGCGTAACACTGGCATAGATGGTGGAGAACGTTGGCGTCTTGCTGCTCACGTGCGCCCAGGCGTCGCGACCCAGGTACACATAGTTGCCCACATAGTTCTCGGCCACACCCGTAACTACCAGCGGGTATCCCTCCCCCACTGCGTTGCCCACATCGTCCTGGTCATAGAGCAGGATCGTGCTGCCCGGCTTCAGCCCATACTTAAGGGCCAGCTTCTCGGTGACAATTACGCTGTTCTTGTCAAACGAGAGCTGCTCGCCAGAAATGCGGTTCTTGAACGTCACCGCCTCGGTCAGCTCGTGCTCGCGTCGGGGAATCACCACGTTTACGCGAATCTTCTCGCTCTCTGTCTGCGTTCCTGCCTGCATGTTCTCGTTCTGCACGCGTACGATGTTGGTGACCTCGCCCGTTTGCGTGAGGTAGTCGCACACCCTTCGCACGTCAAGCTCCATGGCTGTATCGTCAAGCCCAATGGTGGTGTCAAAGTGGATGATGGGCCCATACTGACGGACGATGATGTCCCAGATGGCATCGTGCAGGCCAAAGCCCACCAGCATCAATGCTGTACAGCCAGAGATGCCAATGACCGTCATCAGGAAGCGCCGCTTATAGCGAAAGAGGTTGCGGCAGGTTACCTTCCAGGTAAACGAGAGGTGCTTCCACACCGGAGTCACGCGCTCGAGCAGGATGCGCTTGCCCGCCTTTGGCGCGCGCGGAAGCATGAGCGTAGCCGGAACCTCGCGCAGGCTCGAGAGCACTGCGCCCCAGGTGGCAAGCAGCGTGACGCCCACGCCCATACCACCTGACATCAGCGCAATCGAGGGGCTTACGGGCAGCAGGAACGGATGGATGGGCACCACGTAGATGATGTCGTAGGAGCTCATCACGATATAGGGCAGTACCTGCGAGAGTATGAGAATGCCTACCGTAGCGCCCACCGTGCCAGCAACGCCCGCATAGGCCAAGTACTTAGCGGCAATGGCCCACGTGCCATATCCCAAGGCCTTGTAGGTGCCTATGAGTATGCGCTCGTCCTCTACCATGCGCGTCATCGTGGTCAGCGAGACAAGCGCGGCCACCAAGAAGAAGATGAACGGGAACACGTCGGCAATGGCATCGATGCGCTCCGTGTCTGCGTGGTAGGTGGCGGCACCCTCGCTCTGCGAGCGGTCAAGCACGTAGACGTCCGGCAGCTCTATCTCGTCAATCTCCTTTTGCGCATCGGTGAGCTGGGCATACGCGTCGCCAAACTTCTCGTCGGCCTCGGCCTTGCCCTTCTCGTACTCGCTCAGGCCGTCCTCGTACGAGCGACGGCCATCGGCAAGCTCGGCGCGGGCGTCCGCAAGCTCTCTGGCCGCATCGTCCAACGTTGCCTGGGCCTCGGCCAGTTGAGCGCGAGCGGTCTCGCGTCCCTCTTCCAGCTGCCAGCGGGCATCATCCAGCTGTCGCTGGCCATCAGCAAGCTGTGCGCGGCCCTCGTCCAATTGCCGCTGTGACTCGTCGAGGGTAGCCAGTGCCTTTTCCTTCTCGCTGGCAAGCGTCTTATCGCCCGTGGCAATACCGGCGTCTATCTGCTCTTTTACGGTCTGCTCCGCATATATCATCTGTTCCAGCGACGCAGCGTCCACATTTTCCAGCAGCGCGATGAAGCCGCTGAGGTCTGCCTCCTCGGTTGTCACCATTGCCTCGTACGCACCCAGCACCGTTTGGAGCAGCGTGAGGACACCTTGTTGGACCTCCTTGACCTGGGGGTCAATAAGCTCTGACTCACTGAGCGAGCGCGCCGCTTGCACGCCGTCTTCCAGCTGCTTTCCCAAAAGCTCAAAGTCTTCCTGGCTCGGTGGCTCGGATTCCCCTGTCAGGCTCTTTATGGTCTCGAGCGCCAGAAGGCAGCTGCCCAGATCCGCGCTTGTCTGCGCAAGAGGAGCGCGCTGAGCCTGCCAGGCGGCCTCAGCCTCTGCCAGCTTTGCCTGTGCCTCGGCACGACCCGCCTCAAGTTCCCGTGCACCAGCGTCTAGCTCGGCCGACTTCTCGTTGATGGTTTGCTGGTTGCGCTCAATCTCGGCCGCAGCATCGTCCAGGCTCTGCCAAGCGCTGTCGCGCTGCTCCTCAAACTCCCTTAGGCCATCGGCATACTGGGCCTCGCCGTCGGCCAGCTCGCGCTCACCGTCGGCCAGCTTTTTAGCTGCATCGTCTAGCTCGGCCTTTGCGTCGGTCAGTTCTTTGTCAGCCTTGGCCTTCTCGCTATAGTACTCGTCCCACTTCTCATCGATCTTCTCTTGGGCAGTCGCCTTTAGGTCTGCCTGACGCGCCACCGCAAAATCGTGCTGCAGGTCTTCAAAGCGCTTTTTAACAACGTCAACCACCTGCGTATATGCCTCTGACTCGCTCTCTTCTTGCACGGCCCCCTCAACCGTCAGGTAGATCTCGGTGTAGGAGGCATCCTCTGCAAGCGAGGCCGGCGCCACGTAGAGGTACTGGTCTATCATGCCCGTGCCCAGGTTGGTTGACCCAAAGCTGCCCGTGTAGGGGTAGTTTGACGAGGTCACCATGCCAACAATCTCAAAGGTGGTAGCCCCCAGCAGGTCATCTAGGTCCGAGGCGCCATACAGCAGCTGCACCGTATCGCCAATGCCTATGTCCTCGTGAACCACATCTGCGCAGATCACGCACTCGCCCGACGCCTGCGGCCAGCGGCCCTTAACCAGCACGGGACGGTTGAGGTAGTTGGGGTCGTCCGACTTCACAACAAACAAACCGTCGTACTTGCTTCTGCGCGCTGCCTCGACATCGAACGAGGATACGCGCACCGCTATCTGCTCGGTGCCAATGCGCGCCATGGCATCGCAGGTCAGCGAGGGCATGATGTTCTCAACACCCCCTACGGCGCGCACGCGCTCCACGTCATTGTCTGCAAAGCCCATGGTGGAAATAAGGCGCAGGTCCCACAGGTCGGTTCCGTCGTAGTAGGCGTCGGCATCGCCACGCATGTCCGGACCGCACATCTGCAGACCCGCATAGAAACCGCAGCCCAAAGCCACAATGCCCATGATGGCTAAAAAGCGCCCCAGCGACCCCTTGATGCTGCGGAGTATGTCTTTGATAAAGGCGCTTTGCACGAGAGCCTACCACTCAAGCGTCATGGCGTCTTGGGGATGCGTATTCATGAGCACGCGACGTGCGTGGCCCTCTCTGACCTCAATCACGCGGTCGGCAATCTTGGTGAATGCCGAGTTGTGCGTAACGATGGCCACGGTGTGGCCGGTGGAGCGGCAGGTGTTTTGCAGCAGGCCCAGAATCTGCTTGCCGGTAACGTAGTCAAGTGCGCCGGTTGGCTCGTCGCAGAGCAGCAGCTTGGGATTCTTGGCCAGGGCGCGAGCGATGGCCACGCGCTGCTGCTCGCCACCCGAGAGCTGCGAGGGAAAGTTGTCTTGGCGGTTTGAGAGGCCCACCTGCGCGAGCACCTGCTCTGCGGGCAGCGGATCGTTGCAAATCTGACTGGCAAGCTCCACGTTCTCAAGCGCCGTAAGGTTTTGCACCAAGTTGTAGAACTGGAAGACAAAGCCTATGTCGTGGCGGCGATACTGCGTAAGCTCTCGCTCGCCCATAGAGCTCACGCACTGACCGTCAAGAAGAATGGTTCCCGAGGTAGGAACATCCATGCCGCCCAGCATATTGAGCACGGTAGTCTTGCCGGCGCCCGACGGCCCCACAATGACAACAAGCTCGCCCTGCTCAATGGCAAAGTTCATGCCATAGACGGCACGCACCTCAACGTCGCCCATCTGGTAAACCTTGCACACGTCGCAAAACTCGACGAACGCCATCGCGCCTCCTTCTCTGACCGACTCTCATTGTACGCCAGAACGGCGCGTCTTCTGGCACGGCAGGCGTACGTCCATCGGCCAGTACGTCAGGATGACGCAACTTTTGGTAATACAAACGTACAGTGACCAGCCAGTCCGTCGGGTCGACGCTACTTTTGGTGCTGCAGGAGTACAGCAAATGGCCAGTACGTCGGATCGACGCTACTCTTGGTATCCTAAGCGCACAGTGACCAGCCAGTCCGTCGAATTGACGCTACTTTGCCCAAATTCGAGGAAAGTAGCGTCAATTTGACGGACGGGCCGATGGCCGTACGCCCCACGAACGCAAAGTAACGTCAATCCGACGGACGGGCCGATAGCCGTACATTATGTTGTGCAAGCTTGCGTCACCCAAGCGTATCGGCAGGCTCGGACGCAATATCGTCCTCGGGAAGCCATGGATCGTGCTGTTGGCGCTGTACCACCAGCTCCTCGCGGCGACGCAGCTCCTCGCGAAACCCCTTGAGCGGATCAAAGGGCGAGAAGATCTTGGCGCGCTCGTTCATGTGCATGCGGGGGTGACCGTAGTGCCATGGGTCCCACGGCTCTACTTCCTGCGCCGATATCCGCCGCTCGTCATTGCTCGCCACTGCGGTGGCCCCCAATCTGCCGGTTGCGCTCGCGGGCGGTGGCCTCGGGGAGCAGGTCCATGGCGCGCAGCATGGCGTTCTTGCCAAACTTCTGGCGCACGGCGTTTACGGCCTTCAGGCGCCTGTTCTCTCGCTCAAGCTTTGCCGGATCAGAGAAGAGATCCATCTGCAGCCCTTCGTCATCGGCCGGCACCACATCACCTAAGGCCAGCGTGATGCGGTGAACGGGCCTGTCTTGCTCGGTTATCTCTCTGTAGAGCTGCTCAACCTCGTGGCGTATGGTCTCGCTCGACGAGGTATGCGCCGCAAAGATCCTGGTACCCGAGGTGGAATACTCTCCCCAATGGTTGCGCCGAGCCCTTGAGCTGCCAAAGGCGTCATCGCGGTCATGCTTGTACCCCACAATAAGGTTGACCGCTCGCGCCACTTGGTTGGAGTCCACCAGCTCAAGCGCCAGCTGGTCAGCCATCTCTTTAGCAATGAGCAGCCCGCCATCAAAGCTGTAATCGCTTCCCAGCACCTGCCCCGCCGAGAGCGAATGGCTCTTGTGGCGATACCCCTTTATGTCGGCTATGGTCACGGGCTCAATGCCCCATGCATGGTCAATGAGTATCTCGGCATCAATGCCAAAGGCCTGGTAGATGGGCTCGGTGGGACTCATGGCAAGCTGGCCCATGGTATGGATGCCCATCTCGGCCAGCCGGCGAGCGGTGCCCCGCCCACGCGCCA
>JAFWLX010000249.1 GCA_017510875.1 Atopobiaceae bacterium
GAGCGCTCCGCCTGCCGCAAGGGCGAAGGTGGCTGCCAGCAGAGCAAAGCTCGTCCATCTGAAGCGCATGACCGCGGCGTGTGCCTGCGTCACCGGCATCGAGACGCGCAACACGGCACCTTCGGGCCTGGCCTTGCTGGGAATGGCCACGTAGAGATACTCAATGCCGTCTGACTCTGAGGTCCTCCGGTCAAAGCCCAAGGAGCCTTGCAACGCCGCAGCGACTTCCGGCCGCTGTGCATGGCTTACGGGGTCCACGGCGTCGGAGCTGTCGGCAACGACCTCGCCATCAGATGAGATGAGTGTCAAGCGGAGGTTGTCGCTTGAGGCAACGCGGTCCAGAACATCCTCAACGGGCAGCTGGCTCGTCTCGAGCGCTACCTCGGTGGCGTTTGCCACCGAGACGAGGCCCTCGCGTTGCCGCGCTTCGAGCGCGTGGCTCACTGGTCCAAGCAGGAAGAAGAGCCACACCGCGCTGAGCAGCAAGACGATGACGGCGTAGCCCATGATGAAGCTTGTGCGCCAGTTTCCCATGCGTTTGGAAGACGGGCTCATGCTCCCTCCTGAATAGGATCAAAACGGTAGCCCATGCCGTGCTCAGTCTGCACAAAGGTCCACGAGGTCCCGCCGAGGGCCTTGCGCAGCCGCCTGACATGCGTGTCAATGGTGCGTGAGGTGGGAAGGAATACCTCACCCCACACCTCCTGTGCAAGCCACTGCCGTGTGCAGAGGGCACCCTGATGCGTGGCAAGGGCAAGGAGCAGTGCATACTCCTTGGTGCGAAGCTTGACGGGCTTTCCGTCGAGGGTCACACGCGTCGCGTCGATGTCGATGGTAAGGGGTCCGGCCACTATGGTGCCGCTCGGGGTATTGCCAAGGCCCTGCCTGCGGAGGTTGGCCCTGATGCGCGCCAGCAACTCGGGCGTGGAGAACGGCTTGGTGACGTAATCGTCAGCGCCCGCGTCAAGGCCGGCAATCTTGTCGCCGTCGCCATCGAGCGCCGTCAGCATGATGATGGGCGTCTTGCTGCCCGACGAGCGCAGGTTGCGCGCCACATCGATTCCGGAAAGCTTCGGAAGCAGGACGTCCAAGAGGATGAGGTCAGGTTTGAAGGTGCGAGCTGCCTCCAGTCCTTCAGCGCCATTCGATGCGCAGCTCACCTCATAGCCTGCACGCGTGAGCGCGAAGTCGAGTGCCATGCGAATGGACTTATCATCCTCGACGAGCAGTATGTGCGCCATAGTGTCCTTCCTTTCGTGACTGTAAGTATCTTCGCACAAGAAAGGACATATTCGGGGGCAAAAAGCCCCTTGATTTGTTCTGTGGAATCGAGTTCACCTCCCTGTCACACGCATTTACAACTGCTCCACCATGGGTATAAGCAAGATATTTAATCTGCCGTCTAAGCGGTGGAACCGCGGGGTTTGTAGGTGCTGTTCGTCTGAGAGGTGCAGCCATGCCATCCTTGCCTGAGTTTCTTGCTACGGTAGGAGCCAATCCGCTCCTTGCACTGACCATGTTCTTGGTTGCCGCAACCATCTTTGTGAACGGGTCGACTGATGCGGCGAATTCGATAGCAGATGCCGTCGGAACGCGCTCCATTACGTTTGAGAATGCTGTCATCCTTGCCGTGCTCGCCAACTTCGTAGGACTCGTGGGGGCCACCATGCTTTCCGGTGCGGTGGCAGACACCGTAAGCCACATGGTTGACTTTGGTGGCGACTCCCATGCCGCGCTCGTCTCACTTGCTGCGGCGATGGTGGCCATCGTGGTGTGGGCCGGGGTCGCATGGTACTTCGGCATTCCCACGAGCGAGAGCCATGCGCTCATCGCGGGCCTTTCGGGCGCTGCCATCGCGGTATCTGGTGGGCCCGAGGGAATCAACATGGCCGAGTGGATCAAGGTGATCTACGGCTTGGTCCTCTCCACTATCTTGGGCTTTTCGCTGGGCTTTCTTTCTACCAAAGCTATTAGGGAAATCTTTGCCTACGCAAATCTCAGCAAGATGAACCGAATGTTTGGTGGCTTACAGGTGGCCGGTGCGGGGTTTGGTGCCCTCATGCACGGCGCCCAGGATGGACAGAAGTTTATGTCGACGGCAACGCTTGCGGTGATGCTCGCCACTGAGGGAAGCGTCTCGGATGTCAAAGGGTATCCGATGTGGCTCATGGTTGCCTGCGCACTCATCATGGCAATAGGAACGGCGGTTGGCGGCCGCAAGATCGTATTGACGGTCGGTACCAAGATGGTCCCCATGGAGAAGTACCAGGGGGCGGCCGCATCTATGAGTGACGGCTTCAGCCTGCTTATCTCAACGCTTCTGGGCTTGCCGGTGTCCACAACGCACACCAAGTCCTCGGCCATCATGGGCGCTGGTTCGGCGAAGAGCATCAGGTCGGTCAACTGGCAGATCGCGTGGGACATGATGATGACCTGGATTCTCACGTTTCCTGGATGTGGCCTTTTGGGGTTCGTCCTCGCTTGGATCTTCCTGCACGTTTTCTGAGTTTCTCCCGTGAGTGACCGGTTGCAGGTTACCCCTTGCGCATGAAGACGCCCGCTTGTGGATATGCCCCCCTTCAGTTGGTAGATCAGGCCGTAAGATGAGCTCATCGAGACGTTTGGACAAAAGGAGGAGGACCCATGCTTGTTGATGTTGACGGCGTCAACCCTGCGTTCAGGACGAAGGTCATCGAGATCGTTGAGGGCATTGCAGAGCCCATGACGTTCAAGCTTAGCGATGTGAAGGGTACCGCTGCCCAGTCGGTCGTCTTTGAGTGCACGGAAGAGGACCCCGATAAGGTCGTGCCCTTCTTGAAGAGCACGCTCAAGCGCTCTGAGCTCGGCAATATCATGATGTTCCGCGTGACGCCTCACGGCCAGTACATGTGGATTCCTAAGCGCTCATAGCATTACGGCAGAATACCGAAACGTGTGAGGCCCCTCCGTTCTCTGCGAACGGAGGGGCCTCGCGAATTGTTGCTCAATTGGCTTCGTCTGAGAACGCGTGACCGTTTCTACCGCGTTCTTTTGCGAGGTAGAGCGCGCGGTCTGCCGCCTTAAAGATGGTGTCATCGGCGTCAAGCTGCTCGCTGAACGCAACGCCAATGGAGAGCGTGATCGCGGGCAAGCCGTCCGAAGTGTCGAGCATGCCTTGCGCGATTTGTCCTACCTTTCTCGTCACGACATGCTTGAGCTGCGGTGACATGTCGGTGATGACAACGGCAAACTCGTCTCCGCCAATGCGGCAGGGGAAGTCTGACGCTCGAAACGCGTGGTCAAGGTGGCGCGCGACCTTCTTCAAGATCTGGTCTCCCACTTCGTGACCATAGGTGTCGTTGACCGTCTTGAAGTAGTCGACATCTACCAGCATAAGGGCGACGTGCTCAGTGTAGGTAGCGGCGAAATCGTCATATGCGCCGCGGTTGAAAAGCCCGGTCAGCGGGTCGTGGTCAGCTTTGTGACGCAGATGATCGGCGCGCTGCCGGTTCTCCTCGTACAAGGTGTTGTACTCGTGAGCGAGGTCACGAAGCTCTTGCGAGCCTGCTGCGATGAGTGGCATGCCGTCTGCGATGAGCGAAGAGTACGAGGCGATCGGCCACAGGATGAGGTAAATGACGAGGAAGATGGTGAGAACGACCATGGTGAGCAGCGCGACGGTAAGCATGCGTTCGCGCGTCAGAAGAATCTGCAAGAGCTGCGCGCTCTCGTCCTGATGCTCGTTGATGCTTAGAAGCAGCTGGGAGGTGCAGGCGTCAACATTGCCATCGATGCTGGCTTTTCGTGCTCGATACTCTTTGCCGAAAAGCAGCTCTTGGGCAAGCACGAGCTGCTCGTCAGGCTCCAATTCGAGCTCGGAGGCAGAAAGCGAGTAGCTGGCGAGCGGCTCAAGGCTGCCGCTGACGGGATAGTCCTGTGCCTCGGCGACAAGCCGCATAGCATGTCCCTCTTGTTCGGCGAGCGCATTGGATTCTTCAAGGGCAACCTCGAGCAGCTGACTTGCCTGACCATCCTCAAGGTAGAACCTGAGCACGTCGAGTGCCGCATCGCGCCGTTTCGTGACGTTGACTTCTTCGTAGTACTTCTCCACGAACTCGATGTCGTGCGTCACCGTGAAGAGTCGTGCCGAGGAGGTGAGATCGTCCGAAGCCTGTTTGAGGCTACTCGCAGCTTCGCTGCAGGCGAGGTACTCGTTGGTTACCTCGCGGAAGATGGCACTCACTTCAGTTGCGCGCTCAACCGTCTGCAGCAGCAAGATTGAGAGCACCGAGGCGATGACGATGACCACGGCGTTGATTGAGCGGATATGCGGGGCTCGCGTGAACAGGTCCCGAATGCGCTTGGCTATGGATGCTTGTTCCGTCATCGCCGCTACATACCAGTTCTTTGGTAGGAATAATGTTCCTATGGTAGCGCCGAGCTAGATAAGCAGCGTGTTGTGGGCGGCAGGCGGGCGGCTTTTTGGGCAAGATGCGCGGAAAGGCTCATGGTTACCTCGTGGTGCGTACTTGTGTTCGTATTTGCCGTGTATCACAATGGCGCTGAGGGAGGGTTGCCATGATTATCAACGCAGGCGCACGTACCGACACCGCGCAGTGGTACGCGCCGTGGCTTCTGAGGCGCTTTGAAGAGGGGTTTGTGTTTGTCCGCAACCCGCTCTTTCCCCATAAGGTGAGCCGCTATGAGCTGGATCCGGCCGTGGTGGATTGTGTTGAGTTTTGCTCGAAGAACTATGCGCCGCTGCTGCCAGGGCTCCCCTTCATTCTCAAGCGCTTCAACACGC
>JAFWLX010000250.1 GCA_017510875.1 Atopobiaceae bacterium
CGAGGGTTGCCGCCTGGCCGGTCCGTGGGGACGGCATCCCCGAGGCTCCCTCAGTAAAGGCCCCTTCTACAGCTGTGCCAGCTTTTCGCGGTCTACGGTGTCCATCACGTAGGCAGCCTCAAGCTGCTCGAGCAGGTGATCTCGGTATTCTATATCGGCATCTTCGCCCAAGCGGTCTTGGTAGTCCTGCAAAAGGCCAGAGGCAAGGTCCAAAAATCCTCGGCGTCGGCATCGGAGACCTTGGTCTTGACAAGCGATGCCTTGCACTCTTCAAGCATGGTGTTTATGCAGTCTTTTGTGAGCCTCATGTCCACCTTGGCCTACCTCCCACGTTTCATGCGGCGTTTTTCCTCGTACATGGCTTGGTCAGCACGATGGAACACCTCTTCTGGCGTTGCGTCGCCCTCCTCGCAGAGCGCGAGGCCCTTAGCCAACGAAACTCGCTGCCAAGGATGCTCCCTAGTGGCGCATTGCTCTATGCGTCCGTCCAGCTCGTCAAGCAGATCATCACGTCGGTTGTAGTCATCGTGCTCAAGAATGACCACAAACTCGTCGCCGCCTATGCGATACACGGGGCTATGGTCAAAGACGTGACAGACGAGCAGACAACAGTTGCGCAGGTAGCTGTCCCCGTGGTCATGGCCATATTGATCGTTTATCTGCTTGAGGTCGTTGACATCAAGCATGAGGAGTCCAAAATCAGAGTATCCCTCGTTCATTTGCTGGGAGAGACGCTGGAGAGCCGCCTCGTAGGCCGCCTTGTTCTTGACCCCGGTAAGCGGGTCGGTGTAAGCCTTATTATGCATGCCCGAGATATACTCCTTAAGGCTGCTTGCCGTGACGGCAAAGCTCTTGGTAAGAATGCCCACCTCGTCGTTTGTGGGAGCCGGGAGCTTTACGTCCATATTGCCTTGGGCAATCTGATCTGCTGCCTTGGTCAGCTGTATCAGCGGTTTTGTGATGCGGTCAGTAAGCCTGAGTACAACCAGCACCATCATAAGCGCAAGGGCAAGCGTCACGAGGATAGCGGTCCTAAGCAGGCTGTACATGGGTGCGTTTATTTCGGCAATTTCGGCGGTAAGCATGAGCACCATGTTGTTGAGCAGTCCGCAATAGACGAGCTTCTTATGAGTTCCCTCGCTTGAGTAACGTACGATGTCACCCGTCTCGCCCTCTTTGATAGCGGCAATCTTGGGAAGGGTGTCCACAAGTCCCGGGGCGTAGTCGGTGATCGTGTCGCCGCGATTGAGCGAGGGGTGGTAGAAGACCTTTCCCTCTCGCGATGTCAAGAAGGCTTGTCCCGTCTGGTAGGGCTTGATATGGCGCATCACATTGATGATTAGATTGAAGTCAACGTCCATGCCCACAATGCCCAACAGGCGTCCTTGCCTAAACACCGGCACAATGTACGAAATCATGTAGACGTTGATGTTCTGGTTGTAGTAGGGCTCCATCCACAGGGGCTCGCCCGCTTCGATGGGCTGGTAGTACCAGCCAACATGTTCCACGTCATCTGGCTCGTACAGCGACAGATCAGTAAGGGGCTGCTTGGTCAGGTTGGTGTCACGCCCCGTCTTGGTGTAAAAAAAGCCTACAGGTTCAGAAGTGAGTGCGGGATCGATGCGCATGTAATAGGTGCAGACTCCGGGCGTATTGGTGGCTATGATGCTTACCTGGCGTTCGACATCATCCAGATAGGCCTCAAGTATCTGGTCGTTGGCAAGGTCATCAAACGACTTGACGTTTTTTAGCATGATCTCGGCGCAAGCATCAACCGAAGTCTCTACGTTAATGAACTCCTCGTTAAGCTTACCTGCCTGCTGCAGGCAGGTAAGGCTCATAATCTGATCTGAGGACTCTTCTTGGATAGTCCAGGTGGACCAAACGGCAATACCGCCAATAACGGTGGTGCTTAGCACTATGAAGAGCAGACAGATGGCAGTGAATCTGCTTTTAATAGAACCCATGCATATTCCTAACGACCCCCTCGCGTCGAGGAAAATGTGACGTGCTGACGTATTGGTCATTATAGAGGTGCAAGACTTTACAAATGTTGCCATGATGTTGAGATTTGCTGCCCGAGACGTCCGGGCCAGAGGGCCCAGTGCGAGTATGATGGTTCAGAATGTTGTGGCAACGTTGCCTGCAGGCGCAGGTGCATCACATATGCGAGAGAAAGAGGCACTATGGCACCCCAGAGTCGCGAGAGAACTAGGAACAACGACAGGCGCAACGAGCGTGCTCAGGCGGCAACGCGTCATATCAAAGAGATGGATGCTCGCTATGCCCAAGACATCAAGCGCTCGCTTGCTGAGGTCAAGACCTACGAGGGGATGCCTGCTGTCAAGCACGAGGGATGCGTTCCCACCGTGCAGGTTGTTGACAAGGACAGCGTGAGCATGGTGCTTGAGCAGGGGCGCGGCCTTGCCAGTGCGTGCGATCTGGCCCTGCTCGACTTTGCCTCGTTCACCAATCCCGGCGGCGGATACGACCGTGGTGCCTGGGCCCAAGAAGAGGCGCTGTGCTCGGAGTCAACGCTCTTTAGCGTGCTACGCGAGCAAAAGGCTTGGTACGGCCAAAACCGCAGCCGCAACATCAACTGCCAGCTCTATCGCAACCGTGCGCTGGTAGTTCCCAAGGTGCGCTTTGAGCGCGACAACTATCACAGCTATGCGGACGTGCTGGTTGTGGCGGCGCCTAACGCTCGCCGCGCCCGCGAGGACTACAAGGTGAACGACAGCACGCTTGCTGCGTCCATGCGCGACCGCATTCGCTTTGCTCTGGCCATTGCCGACGAGCTTGGGCATAAGAAGCTGATTCTTGGCGCCTTTGGTTGTGGGGTCTTTGGCTGGGATGCCTCGGTGGTGGCCGAGCTCTTCCGCGAGGAGCTGGCAAGTGGCACCCATGTTGCCGAGCAGGTCTGGTTTGCCGTGCCCGGCGGCCGCTTTGACGAGAACCTCCCTCGCTTTGAGCATGCCTTTGCGGCGTTCCCGCAGGCCAACAACGAGGCCTACGTAAAGCCCTCCGAGAAGCCCAAGCCCCAGGTTGTTGAGGCAGACGAGGATGACGACGAGGAAGAGGACTGGCGCAAG
>JAFWLX010000251.1 GCA_017510875.1 Atopobiaceae bacterium
GGCCGGCATGACATTTACCTTGAGGGAACCGACATTGTGGGAATCGACGGTGCTCCCAGGAGCTTTGCTGCCAGCCAGACCATTGATGGCTCACGATTTCTCACCATTCCCGGCCTCATCAATGCGCATACGCACACCTACATGAGCATGATGCGCAATGTGGCCGATGACCTCTCGTTTGGCGACTGGCTCTTTGGCACCATCGAGCCCATCGAGGATCGCCTTGAGCCCACGGATGCATACTGGGCATCGCTGCTCAGCCAGATAGAGATGATTCGCTCGGGCACCACCTGCTTCAGCGACATGCAGATGCACATTCGTCAAACCACGGGCGCCGTTGTTGAGAGCGGCATGCGTGCCGTGATCTGCCGCGGGCTTGTGGGTACCGACTATGACGAGAGCGACTATCGCATTGCCGAAGCGCTTGAGGAGCGTGATGCCTTTGCAGACTGCAAACGGCTCACCTTCCTGCTTGGCCCTCACGCGCCGTACAGCTGCGGGCCCAAGTACCTGCGCCTTGTTGCCGACGTGGCAAAACAGGAGCACATGGGCATCCACATCCACATAGCCGAGTCTCAGGCAGAGAGCGACAACATGCTGCGCGACTACGGTTGTACGCCCGTGGAGTATGTGCGTGATGCGGGCATCTTTGAGCTGCCCACCATTGCCGCCCATTGCATTCGCGTAAGCGCAAGCGACCGCGCCATCTTGGCCGAGAACAACGTGAGCGTCGTTACCAACCCTGCCTCAAACATGAAGCTGGGCAATGGCTTTGCGCCCGTACCCGAACTTGTTGCCGCAGGCGTCAACGTATGCCTGGGCACCGATGGCGCCGCCTCCAACAACGCACAGAACATGTTTCGCGAGATGGCCCTGCTCGCGCTTGTCCACAAGGGGACGCACGACACGCCGCAATGCATATCTGCAGATGATACCCTCTGCATGGCCACGCGCAATGCCGCCAAGGCGCTCAGATTGCCCTGCGGTGCCATCGAGGTGGGAAAGAAGGCCGACCTTGTGATGCTTGATCTTGAGGCACCATCGCTCACACCACTGGGCAATCCCACCGCTGCCCTCTCCTACTCGGCCAACGGCAGCGAGGTAGACACCGTCATCATCGACGGAAAGATAGTGATGAAAAACCGGGAGCTAATGACCATAGACGAGCAGCGCGTACGTCACGAGATTGCACGCATCTGCAAGCGTTTGGGACTTGCGTAAGGCGCAGTAATCTATTTTGATCCCCGTGCGTCAAGCGCATCTGATGCCGAGATCATTCCTGTGATAATTGCGCCAACATTGCCGGCTATGTTGATGTTGTCAAGCAGGAAGTCCAGCGCCGTCACCAGGCCCATGGCCTCGATGGGAATTCCCAGACCCGCAAGTAGCATGCCATAGCATCCCAAGGCACCACCAGGAACCGGAGGCACAGCTATGGCGTAGAGCAAACACGACAGCACCATGCGGACACACCACACCATTCCCGCACCTAAGCCGTAGAACTTTGCACAGTACAGCATGGTGATGACCATGAACATTGTGGTTGTGGGTCTGGCAAGCACAAGGCCCAGCGGAACACCAAAGCCCGACAGCTCCTCGTCTATCTCAAAATCCTTTTGGCAGATGGTACGCACGGTACCAAACGCCGCAGAGGCCGAGGCCGTAGTAAACGCCAGCACCAGCGCGGGAAAGATGCTTGTTACCAGCTTCTTAAGTGGAATATCATGGCGAACCGAGGTTACGACCAACTGTGCCGCAAGGAAGAGAACGGCCAGACATGCAATGACGATGATGGGCAGCCATGATGCAAGTAGCGAGCTTGACGTGCCGGTCCAGGCCTGCGACACCATCATGATCACGATGAAGCCAGGCAGCAGCCGGCAAAGCTGGCCCATAAGAAACTCCATGACCAGATTGAACTGCCGCAAAAGTGAGCGCAGCGGTGCCGTTGCATCGCCTAGCGCCAGCGACGCCACACCCACGGCAACGGCAAGCGTAACAATCTGGAGCGTCTTTCCCTCAAGAAACGGACTCACCACGTTGGTGGGCACTAGCTCAAGAAGTATGTCAACGATGCCAGCAATGAGGTCAGCAGCGGTGGCGGTCACATCACCGGTGGGATGAAAGAGGGGCATGCCCACCGCAAACGCAACAAGCACGGCCAGTACATCCGCACGAAGATAGCGTCCCACAACCACCTTGCCGCTACGGCCTAGCTCTCCCATGTCTCCAATGCCACAGATTCCACCTGCTATGGAAAGGAACATCAAGGGCGCAGCGATGCCCGAGAGCATGCCAATAAAGGTGTCAAAGAGTGGCGTAATAAGGCTGTCAAGCATCATCGTGCGCACTTCGACAGGAATAAAGCGCCCGGCTACGCCCAACAAAACGCCAAGCACGATTGCTATGGCGCTCTGCAGCATTGAGGTGACGCGCAAGGGGCATACAAACCCAACGATATTGCAGCCGCCGCGGTATGCGTATGTGGGACGCATGCCCGAATACTCCATGAGCGAGCGCTCCCAATCTGAGGCCACGCTTGCCTCTCTTGGATCGTAGCGCTCCCCTTTTACCCTTACTTGAAGAACGGGCTGCCCCAAGCGCTCGCCCACCACAAGCTCGGCAGGATAGTTGCTGCCAAAGTGCTCGCCAAGGCTCATGAGGGCGTTCTCAAAGGTGAGTCGTGCGGAAAGAATGGTATACCGGTCAAAACCCGCATCAGCCATGACGGCAGCCACCTGCTCGGAGGCATCATCAATGCCTCTTGCGTCAAGCAGCATCTTGCGCGTGCGTACGCCCATGTGTTGGCCTCCCAAAACTCATGGCTCTCCTCAACGCAATTCATTCTAGTAGAACCTACCGCCCATTATGTCCGGTGTGAGTGAATCGTGGTTGCTGGCAACCAACTTAAAACTTGGCCTAGACTATGTGCGGAAACCCTTACAAGCGGTCATTTGATGGGAGCACAGATCCATGGCAAGCGAGATAAGAGACATCAACCTGGCAGAGAGCGGTTTTCGCAAGATCGAGTGGGTTAGGCGCAACTGTCCGCTGCTTACCATGCTGCGCGAGGAGTTTGAGCAGACCAAACCCTTTTCAGGAAAGAGGATTGCCCTCTCCATCCATCTTGAGGCTAAGACTGCCTATCTTTGCGAGGTGCTAGCCGCAGGTGGTGCCGAAGTGTATGCCACCGGCTCTAATCCCCTCTCCACTCAGGACGATGTTGTGGCGGCATTGGTCAGCGAGGGCATTGAGGTTCACGCCTGGCACAACATCTCGAACGCCGACTACGACCGCTGCATTGACGACGTGCTAGCCTGCGGCCCCCACATCATTATCGATGACGGCGGCGACCTGGTGAATCACCTGCATACCAAGTTTCCCCAGCTCATACCCAACATCATTGGCGGCTGCGAGGAGACAACCACGGGCATCATTCGCCTAGAGGCTATGGAGCGCGAGGGCAAGCTGCGCTTTCCCATGATCCGCGTGAACAATGCCCAGATGAAGCACTTCTTTGACAACCGCTACGGCACTGGGCAGTCGGTATGGAACGGCATCAATCGCACAACCAACCTGGTGGTTGCCGGAAAGACTGCGGTGGTAGCTGGCTATGGCTGGTGCGGAAAGGGCGTTGCCATGCGAGCCAAGGGCCTGGGCGCCCACGTGATTGTGACCGAAATCAACCCCATCAAGGCCATTGAGGCCATTATGGATGGCTTTGACGTTATGCCCATGATTGAGGCCACAGCCTTGGGCGACTTCTTCATCACCGTCACAGGCTGTGAGAAGGTCATTGACAGAGAAGACTTCTTGCAGATGAAAGATGGTGCCATCTGCTGCAATGCAGGCCACTTTGACTGCGAGGTTGACATGGCGGGATTGCGCGCCATGGCTGTCGAGACCCGCAAGATGCGCGACAACATTGTGGGCTACAAGCTGGAAAACGGCAGATGGATCTATGTGCTTGGCGAGGGTCGACTGGTCAACCTTGCCTGCGGGGACGGACACCCTGCCGAGATCATGGACATGTCCTTTGCCATCCAAGCGCTTTCGGCCAAGTGGCTTGTTGAGCACGAGGGAGAGTTTGACCAAATGCTCATAGACGTACCCGAAGAGGTCGACTTTGAGGTCGCACAGAAGAAGCTCACCTTTTTGGGCAAAAGCATCGACACGCTCACGCCCGAGCAGGAGCGCTACCTCTACGAGTCAGGTATTTAAGGCGCTGACGGAACTCTGGGAGCCGTAGCGGAAGGGTCCCCGGGGCACGTCGCCCCGGGGACCCTCCCGCTACGGCTCCTAGATCGCCGCTGCAGCTGCAAATCCCTGCTTGAGGTCATCGATGATGTCGTCGATGTGCTCTGTGCCAATGGAGAGGCGGATGGTGTTGGGACGGATGCCCTGGTCAAGCAGCTCCTCCTCGGTGAGCTGCGAGTGCGTGGTGCTCGCAGGGTGAATCACCA
>JAFWLX010000252.1 GCA_017510875.1 Atopobiaceae bacterium
ATTGTCACATGGTGCCTGTCCCCAAACTGTCACGCGCTAGTAGTGTCGGCCAAAGCGGCCACTGCTGGGGCCGCCAAAGCCGCGTCTGGACTTGCTGCCCGAGAACATCGTGCGTGTGGGCTTGGTGGTAGAGCGCGAGGAATTGGGGACAATGCGTCCCTCGTCATAGGCAAAGCCCTCAAGGTCCCACAGTGGGATGAGCTTCTTGGTAAAGTACTCAATCTCGCGAAGCGGGCTAATCTCGTCGGGCGCCACAAAGGTGTAGGCGTGTCCGGTGGCGCCGGCACGGCCTGTGCGTCCAATACGGTGCACGTAGTCCTCGGGGTCCATGGGTACATCGTAGTTGACCACGGCGTCGATACCGCTTACGTCAATGCCGCGGCTCATGACGTCAGTTGCTACCAGTACCTGCACTTTTCCATCGCGGAAGCGCTCGAGCGCCTTGTCGCGGGCGCGTTGCGGACGATCGGCATGCATGACCTCAACCTTAAGGCCTGCGTCCTTGAGCGTCTTGGACACATCGTCCACGCGATGTTTGGTGCGGCAGAACACCAGCACGCGCTCAAGCTGTGCCCCCGGCTCGGCGCCGCCTGTTGCCACGATCGCCTGGAGCAGTTGGGTCTTCTGCCCCTGGGTCACGGGACACAGGTGCTCCTCTACGGTATCGGCCGTCTCGCCCACGCGCGAGATCTCTACGGTGGCGGGATCGTGAAGCATGGCGTCAACGGTGCCCTTGATGGAAGGCGGAATGGTTGCCGAGAAGAGCAGGTTTTGACGCTTGGCGGGCAGCGCCTGGACAATGCGGCGCACGCTGGGCCAAAAGCCCATGTCAAGCATGCGGTCAGCCTCGTCAAGAACAAGGATACGCACCTGCCCAAGGTCAACGTGCTTATGCTCCATAAGGTCAATGAGACGTCCTGGCGTTGCCACCAGCAGATCGCAACCCTGCGCAAGCTGTTTGAGCTGGCGGTCAAACCGTGCGCCGCCCATCACAATGACGCAGCGTTGGCCGGTGTGCTGGCATACGGTGGTGGTCACGCGCTCAATCTGCTGGGCAAGCTCGCGCGTAGGAGTAACCACTAGCGCAAGTGGGCGGGCGGGACCGCCGGCAGGTTGGGCCTGCGGCTGGTCGTTGCTCTTCTTGCGACGACGTCTGCGGCGCTTACGGGGCGGCGTGGTCTCGACTTCGGTGGCAGCCTCTTCTGGGGAGATAAGAGTTTCACCAGCATCCTGAGCGGCGGAAACGTTGTCGCCCTTTGCTGCTTTGCCCTGCTTGCCCATAATGAGCTGCAATGCGGGGAGCGTGAAGGCGGCCGTCTTGCCCGTGCCGGTCTGCGCCGAGGCAACAAGGTCGCGGCCCTGTAGCACAAGGGGTATGGCCTGCTCTTGTACGGGGGTTGGTTGTGTAAAGCCGAGGGCATCGACCCCGGCAAGTATCTGCTCGTTAAGCCCGAGCTCGGCAAATGTAGTAGTCATGGGTACTAGTATGGTCCAAATTGCCAAACGCAAGGCCAGCGCGAGCCCGGGGTTCCTAGAATCGACATGAAGTCGAGCGTTGTTACAGTTCGTGCAAGCAGAGGTGCAGTCGTGCGCTGGCATCGTTTCAGGTTGCAATACTCTCTCGCCGAGTGCCTAACATGCTGGTATGCTGTTAACGCTATATAAAAGGGGGAGGATTTCATGATGCGGACACCAGAGACGCTGTCGGACCGAATGCGCAGCTGCGGATAGCCGCGCCCTGCGTCCCACCTGCTTCTTGTCCCCACGAACGGAGTCTCCCATGCCCATCAACATTCCAGACGGCCTACCAGCAAAGACCATCCTCCAGCAAGAGCGCATCTTTGCCCTTGAAGAGGAGGTGGCCAGCCATCAGCGTATCCGTCCGCTGCGTCTGGTGATTCTCAATCTCATGCCCACCAAGATAGAGACCGAGACGCAGATCTTGCGCCTTATCTCTAAGTCTCCTTTGCAGGTAAGCTGTGACTTCATGCGCGTGAGCAGCCACGAGTCAAAGAACACCTCGGTAGATCACCTGGTCAAGTTCTACGACACCTTTGACGTGTTCCGCGACCAAAACTATGACGGCCTTATCGTGACAGGCGCCCCCGTCGAGCACCTGCCCTTTACCGAGGTTGACTATTGGGACGAGCTCTGCGAGATCATGGATTGGAGCCGCGAGCACGTCTTCTCTACCATGTACCTGTGCTGGGGCGCCATGGCGGGCCTGTATCACTTCTACGGTATCCCCAAGCGCC
The DNA here is from genome assembly GCA_017510875.1 of Atopobiaceae bacterium. Classification (GTDB taxonomy): domain Bacteria; phylum Actinomycetota; class Coriobacteriia; order Coriobacteriales; family Atopobiaceae; genus UBA1367. The sequence continues at coordinate 2,256 of JAFWLX010000252.1, forward strand.
AGCTTCCTGCCAAGCTCTTTGGCGTGTTTCCGCAGCGCCTGTGCGACGAGTACAGCTTCCTCACCAACGGCTTTGACGAGATGCACAATATGCCGCACAGTCGCCATGCCATGCTTGACGCCTCCGAGCTTGCCAAGCACCCCGAGCTTCAAGTGCTTTCGGAGGGCTTCTCAAGCGGCCCGGCGCTCATTGCCACGCAAGACTATCACGAGATATACGTTACGGGTCATTTTGAGTATGGCCGCGACACGTTGGCCGACGAGTACTGGCGCGACTTCCACCGGGGCCTACCCATCAAGCTGCCGGAGAACTACTTCCCCAACGACAATCCCGAGAATCAGCCCATCTTTACCTGGCGCAGCCATGCCAACCTGCTGTATCGCAACTGGCTCAACTGGGTGTACCAGATGACCCCTTACGAGCTGTTCGAGATTCCCGAGGCCATTGTCTCGTTGCACAACCACTCCTACGTTATGGCCAACAAATTCAACTAGGCAAAGGCACCCCTAAGGCATGGGGGTGCGCCCTTGTCTGGCCATACTGTTACCTATAACGAAACGCTTACGCTCCCCGTGGCTGAAAAGCGCATAATCATATCTCGCCGCAATATCCAATCGAAAGGCAGACCTGTGATAGTTCCAGACATGTTAAGGCTCAACGCCGTCAAGTATCCCGACGAGATTGCCCTTATCGAGATAAACCCCGCCATGCCGGAGGATCGCCACATCACCTGGCGCGAATACGACCTGGTAGAAACCACCGATGACGAGCCTTACCGTCGCGAGATCACGTGGTCGGTCTTTGACGAGAAGGCCAACCGCTTTGCCAACCTGCTCATCTCGCGCGGGGTAGGCAAGGGCGACAAGGTTGCCATCCTGCTATACAACTGCATCGAGTGGCTGCCCATCTACTTTGGCATCCTTAAGACGGGCGCTACGGCAGTGCCGCTCAACTTCCGCTACGACTCGGCTGAGATGCTCTACTGCATCGAGAAGTCCGATTCTGACGTGGTGGTCTTTGGGCCCGAATTTGTTGGCCGCATGGAGTCCATCGTGCACAAGCTGCAAAAGGGGCGCCTGCTGTTCTATGTGGGCGACGATTGCCCCACGTGGGCCGAGAGCTTCCGTGAGCTCGAGGCACTCAGCTCAAGCCGCGACCCGCAGATTCCGCTGTTTGAGTACGACGATGCGGCCATTTACTTCAGCAGTGGCACCACGGGCTTCCCCAAGGCTATCCTGCACAACCACGAGAGCCTCACGCAGGCGGCCGAGATGGAGGCCGTGCACCACTCCATCACCCACGAGGACTGCTTCCTGTGCATTCCGCCGCTGTATCACACGGGCGCCAAGTTCCACTGGATGGGCTGCCTCACCTGCGGTGCCAAAGCCGTGCTGCTGCGTGGCGTGAGCCCCCAGTACATCTTTGACGCGGTCAGCCGCGAGCATTGCACCGAGGTCTGGCTGCTTGTACCGTGGGTGCAGGACATCTTGGCCGCCATCGAGCGCGGCGACCTCAAGCTTGAGGACTACGAGCTTGACCAGTGGCGTCTGATGCACGTGGGAGCACAGCCTGTGCCCAAGAGCCTCATCAAACGCTGGAAAGAGGTGTTCCCTCACCACGACTACGACACCAACTACGGCCTCTCAGAGTCCACCGGTCCGGGATGCGTGCATCTGGGCGTCGAGAACATCGAGAAGGTCGGCGCCATTGGTGTGCCGGGTTACCGCTGGCGCGCCAAGATTGTGGACGAGGATGGGCATCGCGTCGAGCAGGGCGAGGTGGGCGAGCTGTGCGTCAAGGGCCCGGGCCTCATGACCTGCTACTACAACGACCCCGAGGCCACGCAGGAGACGCTCATCAATGGCTGGCTGCACACCGGCGACATGGCGCGCCAGGACGAGGATGGCTTCATCTGGCTGGTTGACCGCAAGAAGGATGTCATCATCACGGGTGGCGAGAACCTCTATCCGGTGCAGATCGAGGACTTCATGAGCGCCTGCCCCGCTATTCAGGACGTGGCTGTCATCGGCCTGCCCGACGAGCGCTTGGGCGAGATTGCCGCCGCCATCGTGCAGCTTAAGCCCGACCACCTGGATACCACCGAGGACGACATCAACCAGTTCTGCATGGATCTTCCGCGCTACAAGCGTCCCCGCAAGATCATCTTTGCAGACGTGCCGCGCAACGCCACCGGCAAGATCGAGAAGCCGCTGCTGCGCGAGCGCTACGGCGCCGATAACCTGGTTGACAAGGAGAACCAGGGCTAGATTCGCTCCTCCCGAGCAACAGAAGTGTAAGGTAGGGCGCTGTCCCCCTCATCGCGCAACGTGCGGTGAGGAGGACAGCGCCCTACGCTGACGCAATGCTCCTTTACCTTTTAGAGGATACTCGGCATACCTTTAGAGGATATAAGGGCCTGAACAACCTCATTAAAGAGAGAGCCCCGCCAATGACGGGGCTCTCTCTTACTGTATATATCAGGTGCGTTTTAGCCGCGCTCGCCACTCAGCTCAAGGTAGAGGGCAGCGTCAGTGCTCTGCATGTAGGGGTTGGTCCAGAAGATGTTGACAATACCCAGCGAAATCACGCCCAGCACGATCCAGCCAATAAAGCTCAGGTCCATGAGGAAGGCGCGCCACCTGTTGCCCTGCATCATCTGAGAGGAGCGAGCAAGGACGTCCATCGGGGCAAGCTCGGGATGGTCACGCACAATGTAGGGGACCATGCGATACGAGTAAGCCTTCATGATGCCAGGGATGATGAGCAGAAGCGTGAAGAGCGCGATAAAGAGGTCGCGTAGGAACATGGTGATAAACACGCGGCCGTAGTCGCCAAAGCCCTCGGCAACGGTGCCAAACGGCGTGGAGGGGTCGTTGATGTTCTTCTTGAAGAAGCGCCTGCCACCAACCTCAATGGGGTTGAAGAGGAAGATGCGCAGCAGAATCGAAACGACGGTAATGATGATAGCTGCGGCCATAGCAGCGGCTGCAATCATTGCCATCTGCTCGTCGGAAATGGGGGTTCCGTCAACCGTAATGGTGGTGGTACCGCCGCCGCCTGAGGTTGAGTAGGCGGCACCGCTGCCCATGGTAAGCAGCGACATGACAAACGCCATGGCTACGCTTGGCCAGTAATTACGCTTGAACGCAACGCGTCCGCGCTCCTTGATAGTTGCAATATCCCACATAGTGGTCCTCCTTGCACTTCTATGATGTTTCCGCAGGCGCGGAAACGGTTAGCCCAAAAAACGCTCGCAGTATAGTACTTCAGTCTGTACAGGTCCATCCCAAATGTGGAGGAAATCCAAAACTCACTGTTAGGTGGAACACCATTCTGGAAAGGCGTTCCGCCATTTGAGGCCACGTTCTGCGCACGGTCCCGTTACGACTCGTGTGCACTATCAGCGAGTATGCAAATCTGGGCGTATGATGCTCCTTACGGACTTTGCGCCCGTGTGGCGCGTCCGCGAGTGAGAGGAACGATATGAGCAAACAACTGCTATCCGGCAACGAGGCCATCGCGCAGGGGGCGTGGGAGGCCGGCGTTGCGGTGGGTGCCGCCTACCCGGGCACTCCGTCAACCGAGACGCTCGAGAACCTGGTGCGCAAGCCAGACGTGTACTGCGAGTGGGCTCCTAACGAGAAGGTGGCCTTTGAGGTTGGTCTTGGCGCCGCCATAGGTGGCGTACGCACCCTGGTTACTATGAAGCACGTGGGCGTCAACGTGGCCGCCGACCCCTTTATGAGCACGGCAAACACCGGCGTCAACGCTGGTCTCGTGCTGCTTGCAGCCGACGACCCCAGCTGCTACAGCTCGCAGAACGAGCAGGACAGCCGGCACTATGCCGCCTTTGGCCGCGTGCCGTGCGTAGAGCCCTCCAACAGCCAAGAGGCCTACGAGATGGCGCAAGAGGCCTTCGAGATCTCCGAGCACTTTGACACGGTGGTCATGCTGCGCGAGACCATGCGCATTGCCCACACAAAGACGCTGGTAAACGTAGCTGGCAATCGCACGGAGGTAGAGCCGCGCTCTTACGAGAGCCACCCCGAGAAGTTTGTGATGATGCCCGCTAATGCCGTACGTCGCACGCTGGCTGTCAACGATCGCGAGGACGAGCTGGTGGACTGGGCCGAGGAGACCTCTCTCAACCGTATTGAGATGCGTGACACCAAGGTGGGTATCATCTGCGCTGGCGCGCTGTACGTGCATGTGCGCGAGGCCATGCCTGACGCCTCGGTGCTCAAGCTGGGTGTAACTTGGCCGTTGCCGCCTGCAAAGATTCGCGCTTTTGCTCAGTCGGTAGACGCATGCTACGTGGTGGAAGAGGCCAACCCCTATCTTGAGTCGCGCGTACGTGCCATGGGCATAGAGCTTGCCGCATTCCCCAGTGGCCGCCTGCCTCGTTCCGGTGAGATCACGCCTGCGCACATTCGTGCCGCCTTTGGCCTTGCCGAGCCGGCGCACTTGGCTGCCGAGCAGGGCCTGCCCCCTCGTCCGCCTGCGTTTTGCGCCGGTTGCCCGCACCGCTTGGTGTATGTGGAGCTTCGCCGCATCAAGGCTATCGTCACCGGCGACATTGGTTGCTACACATTGGGTGCCGTGGCGCCGTTCCGCGCGGTTGACTCGGTCATCGACATGGGTGCCTCGCTCTCCATGGCCCACGGCATGGAGCTGGCGGGTGCCGGCGAGCGTACCGGCCGTCCGGTGGTGGGTGTAATTGGCGACTCCACCTTTGCGCATTCGGGCATCACGAGCCTGCTGGGCACCGTGTACAACGGTGGCAAGGGCACGCTCTGCATTCTGGACAACCGCACTACGGCCATGACTGGCACGCAGGGCAACCCCGTGAACGGCGTTACGCTCACCGACCAAGCTGCCCGCGTGAACCCGCTTGACGTGCCGGCAGGCAAGCAGCTTGACCTGGTCAAACTCTGTGAGGCCATGGGCGTGGACGAGGTGCAGGTGGTAGACGCACAGGATATGCTGGCTATCCGCCGTGCCCTTAAGGAGGCAACGAGCCACACCGACAAGCTTTCGGTCATCATCTTCAAGGCACCGTGCCGCCTGATCGATCGTTCGCGCAAGCCCATGCCTGCCATTACCGACTGCCGCCGCTGCGGCACCTGCATCCAAATTGGATGCCCGGCTCTTGGCCGCGATGAGACCGGCTACGCCGTTATCGATCCCAACCAGTGCATTGGCTGCGGACAGTGCGCTCAGGCCTGCCCGTTTGGCTGCATCGCAAAGGAGGGCTAGCATGCCGCATGACACTTCAACCAACTATGGCGTTGCCGAGGGCGGCGCAGCCGTAAAGCTTGACGGTACCAAGACCATCCTTCTGGTGGGTGTTGGTGGTCAGGGCACCATTCTTGCAGGTCAGCTGCTTGCCATGGTGGCTGCCGATGCCGGCCTGGACGTTAAGGTATCCGAGATTCACGGCATGAGCCAGCGCGGCGGATCGGTTTCTACCATCGTGCGCGTAGGCGAGAAGGTCGAGTCGATGATCGCCGATCCGGGTTGCGCCGACATCGTAGTGGCCTTTGAGGCCATTGAGGCCCTGCGTGCGCAGCAGTTTGTGCGCGCGGGCGGGAGCCTGTTTGTAAACGACGAGCAGATTACACCTGTTCCCGTGAACATTGGCGTGTGCAAGATGCCCGAGGGCGTGCACAAGAAGCTGGCAAAGATTGGCGCAACGATAATTGATGCCGGTGGCATTGCCCGCGAGGTGGGTAGCCCCCGCTCAACCAATGTGGTGCTAGTGGGTGCTCTTTCCACAGCCCTACCGTTTGAGGTGGCCGAGTGGGAGGACGCCATCCGTCGTCGCGTTCCGCCCAAGACGGTGGAGGCCAACCTGGCGGCCTTCGTCCGTGGTCGCGAGGCCGCAAGAGGCTAGCACGTATGCCACAGCTATGAATCGCGCTCCCTTTGGCGCCTGCCAGGGAGCGCGGTTTTTATCCACAGTCGCAAAAGAGCCGCCTTGTCACATAATAGTGAGGACCACACTTGTATAAGGAGAGCCGATGAGCAAGCCAAGCAAAGGGCTAGACACCGTGCCCGCAAACAAACCTGATGAGCAAGAGCCTCTTACCGAGGAGCTGTTGCAGCGGCTGCTGGCAAGCTCCACCCCAGAAGCCTATCTCGAGCAGGCACCTACCGACAACCGCACGCTTGCTGACTACCTCTTTGACCTTATTGACGCCAAAGGCATTACCCGTGCAGACGTCCAGCGTGGCTCAGCGGTCAACTCGACCTTTGTGTACCAGATCTTCAAGGGTGATCGGAAGGTTACTCGCGACAATGCCATACGTCTGGCCTTTGGCACGCAATGCACCCTGCGTGAGGCCCAGCGTCTCTTGCGCCATGCGGGCGTCTCGGAGCTGTGGTGCAAGAATCGTCGCGATGCAATCATCATCCACTGCATCGAGCATGGCTATAACCTCCCCGCCTGCGACGATGAGCTGTACCGTCTTGGCGAGCCCACTCTGGTACCGCGCGAAGGCTAGCCATGGATGACGCCCAGACCTTCCGCTCGATGGTGCGCGACGATGCGTACCGCGTGGTGCGCGTTCTCAAAGATGGTCCTGCCGGTAAGACCGAGCTGGTCACGCTCGATGGGGAGAGCCTGCTGGTGCGCAAGCGCATGCCCTCCTCGCTGGCAAACGCGGCCGCATGGGCTACTGCTATGGAGGTGGACGAGCCTCGTTTGCCACGCATAGAGTCGCTGTATCGTATGCCCGACGAGCTGGTGGTTGTCTACACCTATGTAGAGGGCGAAACTATGGCAGAGCTGGTAGCTAACGGTGGCTTGGTGCCTACAGCAAAGGCTATTTCGCTCATGGGCGACGTTTGCCAAGCGGTGACGGCACTTCACGAGCGCGGGGTCGTACACAGGGATATCACGCCAGGCAATGTGGTGGTTGCTCGCGACGGTGCGCACCTTGTTGACTTGGGCATAGCGCGCATCCCAAGCAATGGGCAGAAGCGTGACACCCATATACTGGGAACGTATGGCTTTGCTGCGCCGGAGCAGTTTGGCTTTGCGCAGACAGATGCCCGTGCCGACATCTACGCCCTGGGCAAGCTGTTAGGGTATCTGCTGACGGGCGTTGATCCGGGCGGCGAGGCGTATGACACAAGATTGGCTGACTCAACAGTGGTGCCGTCATCTCTGGCGGCCGTCATAGCCAAGGCTACCGCCTTTGAGCCGGGTGCCCGCTATCAGAATGTGCAGGAGTTTGCTTCTGCCCTGCAGAACGCAAGCAGCGCGTCCGAACCGCCGAAAGCACCTGTGACGGCCGCCGCGCCCGTTACCAATACAGAGCTGTTGCCAGTTCTAAAGGGTCTTGCCTGGCTTCGAAGCAAACGCCCTCTCTCGTTTGCGCTGCTTATGCTTGCTTGGTTTGTCTTGGGAATGGTGTTCATCTTTATGGTTGCCACCGAAATCGCCGAGCTGAGGGATGGATTTCCGCACTGGGGACCATTTGAGCAGCTTGTTGCTGGCGCAATTTGCATTTGGTGCATCTCGTGCGGGCGGGGCGCCTATCACATGGCAACGAGGCAAGACAAGTACGCCACAGGGGAGAATATCCTTCTTGTCATGCTTAGGGAGCTAGGGCTAAAGACGGCTGCCGTCATCGCCTTCTTTTGTCTGCTCGTCGTCTTCAAGGCAATTATCAGTGGGCCAACATCCTGACGGCGCCGCCCGCAACGCCGCCTACAAAAACTGAGCTGACAGCTGAGGAAACTGCCAACAGGTCTTCTTATCATCGCCTTGCGCGGTAATGTCAGGCGTTGAAAGGGGGCAATCATGAAGGTGATAGGTAAGATTCTCAAGGGTATAGGTATAGCCGTGGTCGTGCTCGTTCTGTTGGGCATCGTATTTGGTGGTGGCAACTCAAAGAAGGCAAGCAGCGACTCGGGATCTGATAAAGGTCAGGTGGCGGTTAGCGAGAACAGCACAGAGGATGAGAAACAGCAAGAAACTGCCAAGGAAGAGGCGTCGGCTACAGAAACGAGCAAAGAGAAGTACACCATTACCGATGAGGCTTTTGATACCTCAAATCCCTATATGGCTAGCATTACCGGCAAGCTGACCAACAACACTGACCACGATTATGGCTATCTGCAGATTGAGTACACGCTGTATGACAACGAGGGAAACCAGATTGGTACGGCGCTAGCGAACGTCAACAACCTTAAGGCGGGTGCTACATGGAAGTTTGAGGCGGCAACGTTCAAGGCTCCAGATGAGATTGGCAGTTACGAGCTTGCCGATGTGACAGGCTTCTGATATCTGGCTAAGAAACATCTCAAAGCGCGAGAGCGTTTGTTGATGTGGGGCTACTCCCAGTTGCGTGCCGCAGGGAGTAGCCCTCTTGCGTATGCCCCGCACACAACCTGCACCCTATATTAGCCTGACACGACATACGTCCTAAACGAGGGGCCCGCCGACATTCCGGTGGGTCCTTTTTACCGGTTATACCAGCTTGACGCCCAGAAGCCCCACCAGATCTGGGGCCTGGTCAACACCGATCTTTGCCCCGCGCAGCTCGAAGAAGGTGTCTGATACGCGGAGCGCCTGTATCGTGCAAGACGAGAGGTCCACGCCACGCAGGCGCGTGCCAAACAGCTCCGCACGCGTAAGATCGCATGACTCTATTGTTAACCGCTTAAGCTTCAGTTGCGAGAGGGACGCCTCGCGTAGGTCGCATTCTTGCAGCGTGACCTGCTCAAGCTTTGACTCGGCCAGATTAAGGTACGAGCACGCGCAGCTGACAAGCGTATCGCGCACAAAGTAGCTCTGATGCAGGTCGCACCCCACCAACCGCGACTCGCGCATCCTGCAGTCGCGCCAGTAGCTTATAGGCAGCCGCGCGTTTGAGAAGTCGCAACCGTCAAAACTGCAACGGTCAAACGTGATGCGCATTGCCTTGAGCTCGGCAAACGTACAACATTCAAAGCTGCAGTCCTCAAACTCCACGTGGCCAAGCTCAAGGCACGAGAGGTCCTCATCGTAAAAGGCCTGCTCGCACACCTCGCCGTCGGCGCTCTCTATGATCTCTACTATGTTGCTCACGGCGCATCCTCCAGACAGTTGCGCGCACGATATACGGCGCATAAATGCATACCAGCCATCATAGCCGCGATGCCTCTTGAGGTCGTTCTAGCAGCCATTTGCGCCCGTTTAGCGTTTAACATATGGAGAAGCAAAAAATCTCATACAAACACACTTAGATAATGTATAGGATACAAACGCATAGGGAACAAGTATCACTGACAAACAAAAAGGAACTAACTCAGGGGCATGAGCCCAGAGTCCAAACGAAAGGAAGACATAATGTCAAAGATCCTTGGTATCGACCTTGGCACCACCAACTCAGCTATGGCAGTCTTCGAGGGCGGAGAGCCCTCGATTATCGTGAACGCTGAGGGCGACCGCACCACCCCGTCCGTTGTTGGCTTCCGTGCCGACGGCGACCGCATTGTGGGCAAGGCTGCAAAGAACCAGGCAGTCACCAACCCCACCAACACTGTTTTCTCCATCAAGCGTTTTATGGGCCGTCGTTTTGACGAGGTTACCTCCGAGATCAAGACCGTCCCGTACAAGGTCAAGCCCGGCACCGGCAACCGCGCTGTCGTCGAGATTGACGGCGAGGACTTCACGCCCGAGCAGATCAGCGCCATGATTCTCTCCAAGATGAAGGCAGACGCCGAGAAGTATCTTGGCGAGACCGTAACCGACGCCGTTATCACCGTTCCTGCATACTTCAATGACGCCCAGCGTCAGGCCACCAAGGACGCTGGCAAGATTGCCGGCCTCAACGTGCAGCGTATCGTCAACGAGCCCACGGCAGCCGCTCTTGCCTACGGCCTTGACAAGAAGGGCCTTGACCAGAAGGTTCTGGTCTTCGACCTTGGCGGCGGCACCTTTGACGTCTCGCTGCTCGAGCTTGCCGACGGTGTGGTAGAGGTTCTTGCCACCAACGGCGACAACCACCTGGGCGGCGACGACTGGGATCAGAAGGTCATCGACTGGCTGGCCGACAAGTTCAAGGGCGACTACGGCATTGACCTGCGCACCGACCCCATGGCTCTGCAGCGCCTTAAGGAGGCCGCCGAGAACGCCAAGAAGGAGCTCTCCAGCGCCCAGCAGGCTACCGTTAACCTGCCCTTCATCTCGATGGACGCCTCTGGCCCCAAGCACCTTGACTACACGCTTACCCGCTCCGAGTTTGAGCGCATCACGCGCGACCTTCTCGATCGCTGCAAGGGTCCCGTGACCCAGGCCCTGCGTGACGCTGGTCTGCAGATCAGCCAGGTTGACGAGGTCATCCTCGTGGGTGGCTCCACTCGTATGCCCGCTGTGCAGGAGCTTGTAAAGCAGATGACCGGCAAGAAGCCCAACATGTCCGTGAACCCCGACGAGGTTGTGGCCGACGGCGCAGCCGTTCAGGGCGGCGTGCTGAGCAACGCCGAGGGCGCCTCTGGCATCCTGCTGCTTGACGTGACCCCGCTTTCGCTGGGCGTCGAGACCATGGGCGGCATCATGACCAAGATGATCGACCGCAACACCACCATCCCCACCTCCAAGACCGAGATTTACTCCACGGCGGCTGACAACCAAACCTCCGTCGAGATCAACGTCCTGCAGGGCGAGCGCGAGATGGCTCGCGACAACAAGAGCCTTGGCAAGTTCAACCTCACCGGCATTCCTGCGGCTCGCCGCGGTGTCCCGCAGATCGAGGTCACCTTTGACATCGATGCCAACGGCATCGTAAAGGTCACGGCCAAGGACAAGGGCACCGGCAAGCAGCAGCAGATCACCATCTCTGGCTCCACCGCTCTGTCTGACGAGGAAGTCGACCGCATGGTCAAGGACGCCGAGGCTCACGCCGAGGAGGACAAGGCCAA
>JAFWLX010000253.1 GCA_017510875.1 Atopobiaceae bacterium
ATCCTCAGGCGTATTGGTATGCGCTTGAGGCGCTGGGTACTCCGCAAGTGTCCACCTGGGTCTTTGAGGACGCACCCTTTGCGGTGAAGACCGCCCATGACGTTGGGTTTAAGACCGTGTGCCTCTTCAATGACCATGACGGACGCGACTTTGAGTTTTGCAAGCGCAACTGCGACATATTGGCTCATGGATATCGCGAGCTGTCGCTTGCCCTGCTCACAGACTATGCGGTGCAGGTGGCAGAACCGCAGGGCACGCTACGGGCTCTGGTGGTGGATGGGTCCCCTCAGCCAAGCACATCGGCGTTGGTGGCGCGTATGGCAGCGCAGAGCGACTATGTGATTGCGGCAGATAGGGGGGCGCAGGCGTGTCGCGAGGCGGGCGTGGTTCCTCACATGTTCTGTGGTGATGCCGACTCCCTTGATGAGGACACCCTAAAGTGGGTGCAGGCCAGCCCATCGGCTGAGATACGCTATCCAGAAGAGAAGTACGCCACTGATCTGGCCTTGGCCGTAGCGTGTGCCCGTCATGAGGCGGCTAGGAAGAGTGCAGGACTGAGGCTGTACGTGACGTGTGCCTCGGGTGGACGGCCCGACCATGCACTTGCGGTGCTGGGATGTCTGCTAGAGGCGCGCGACGCCGGCCCTTGCGTTGTGGAAGACGAGTTTGAGTGCCGCATCCTGTCACCAGAGGGCCAGGCCTGCTGGCGGGTGGGCGAGCGGGATGGTGCGACGGGTGCCACTCTATCGGCAATTCCGCTGACAACAAAGACTGTGTTCAGTGAGCAGGGAATGCGCTGGAACCTAGACCACCGCGAGCTGCCCCCGCTAGCTGACGAGGGAATCTCAAACATCGTAATGAGAAGCGACGCATGCGTGACCTGCCACAAAGGAGCGTTGGCGGTGTACCTGTTGCTGCCCGCGAAGAAGTAGTTTGGCTGTCGCGTGGGTTACGGGACGGTTCCGGTCCACGCGTGAGCAGCCCTCCATGCAAAAAGAGGGACCTCCCGAAGGAGGTCCCTCTCTCACTCGTGCTGTGCGATGCGCTATGCCTGCTGTGCAGTGCGGGCAACATTGCCCTTCTTCAGGCAGCGCGTGCAGACGTTCATCTTCTGGGCACGGCCATCCTTGAACACGGTGACGCGCTGAATGTTTGGCTTGAACTTGCGGTTCACAGTGCGGTGGGAGTGGCTGATTGAACGACCAGCAACGGTGTGCTTGCCGCAGATATCGCATACCTTAGACATGACTCAGACCTCCATAGGGCGGCGCCGGTCGCGCTGGGCGCCGACAATTTCCAAAAGCCCAATTACTTTAGCATACACAGCCGAGCTTGCAAGCCTCTATCACGCTATCTTGTGGCGGTTTTGTAGCCAAATAGCTACATTTTGCGTTATGGTCCCACTGTTGCGGCCTCATGACGCTGTCGTGAAGTACGAGTGTGACAACTCAGCGCACGCGAAAAGCTGTGCGCCACAGATTCTGCTCCCTGCGATATACTTACGTGGATTGTGCGTTGGCAAGGACATGTCCCATGCGGATGTGTCTGCGCTGGCAGGGTCCCATGGACCACAAAAGGCGGAAGGATGATACTTATGGCCAAGGTCATACCGGGTAACCTCAAGGTTTCCAACGACTGCATAGCCGACCTCGCCGGCTACGCCGCCCTAGAGTGCTACGGCGTGGTGGGCATGGCCGTCACCGACGAGGAACAGGGCGTTACGCGCCTGCTTCCTACCCAGCGCCTAAGGCGTGGCGTTGACGTCTCTGCCGAGGACGGCCACCTCGTTGTTGACCTACATGTGGTTGTGGAGCAAGGCGTCAACATGTCTGCCATCTGCTCGAACCTGGTGAGTTCCGTCAAGTTCCTGCTTGGCCGCATTGCCGAGCTTGACAATGTCGATGTGCGCGTGCATATCGAGGGCATGCGTACCAGCCGCTAGGAACGACCGGAGACATCTGGTACCGAGAACTGAGGACACCACAAGATGATTACCAATGTGATTCGAACCTGCTTTCCTGCAGCGGCCAAGGTCGTAGCCGACAAGGCCGATGAGATCAACAAGCTCAACGTGTTTCCCGTACCCGACGGTGACACCGGCACTAACATGTCGCTCACGCTTGGCACGGTTGTTGCCGAGGTTGAGGCCCTGCCCAAGGACGCCTCGATGGCCGACATTGCCGCCGCCATCACGCATGGCTCGCTTATGGGCGCGCGCGGCAACTCGGGCGTCATTACAAGCCAGATTCTGCGTGGCATAGCTGAGGGCCTTGTTGACGCCCATCCCGAGGGCGCAACCCCCGGCGACATTGCGCATGCCCTGCGTAATGGCGTGAAGGTGGCCTTCAAGGCTGTGCGCAAGCCGGTTGAAGGCACCATCCTCACCGTGCTGCGCGACATCTCAAACCGTGCCGACCAGCTTGAGAAGAGCAAGATCACCACGCCCGAGATGCTCGATGCCATTGTGGTCGAGGCCTACGAGTCGGTGGCTCGCACGCCTGACCTGCTGCCGGTTCTCAAGGAGAACGGCGTAGTAGACTCGGGTGCCTTTGGCTTGGCTACGCTTATCGAGGCCTTTGTCAACGCGTATCAGGGCAAGGCTGGCGAGATCTCTGATTTCAAGACCACCGTGGATGCCGGCGGCGCCAAGGCGCAGGTTGCCAATGTGGTTGATATCGAGATTAACGACGACTGGACGGGCTCGGAGTTCCGCTACTGCACCGAGTTCCTCTTCCATGCCGATTCCCCGCACTTTGACGAGGAGGCCAACCTCCGCTACCTGGCAAGCATGGGTGACTGTGAGCTTCTGGTTGGTGCAAATCCCGATTACAAGATTCACGTGCACACCAACCGTCCCGATCGCGTGCTGCGTCACATGCTTCACCGGGGCCAGATCTTCAACGTGTTCGTGCACAACATGGACCTTGAGGCGCAAGAGCGCACCGAGGGCATCCGTGCCGACAAAGAGTCGGCCGCACCGGCAGGCCCGCGCAAGGCGCTAGGGTTTGTGGCTGTAGCCGCAGGCTCAGGACAGGCCGAGATTCTGCGCTCACTTGGCGTAGACGTGGTTGTTGAGGGCGGCCAGACCATGAACCCCTCCACAGCCGACATACTTCAGGCTATAGAGGCCGCCAATGCCGATGCCGTCATCGTGCTTCCTGACAATGGCAACATCCGTATGGCGGCAGAGGCTGCTGCCGAGGCTTGCGATTCCTGCAAGGCGGCAGTGGTGCCCACCAAGTCTGTGCTTCAGGCCTTCTCGGCCATGTTTGTGGTAGATAGCGAGGGCTCGCTCGAGGACAACGTGGCAGAGATGAACGATGCCATAGAAGGCGTCCGTGACGGCGAGGTCACCACTGCGGTGCGCGATTCACAGGCTGCCGACGGTTCGCCCATTCATGCAGGTGATGTCATGGGCATCGAGGGCGGTGCCATCACGGTGGTTGGCTCTGACGTCGAGGATGTTACCGTGCGCGTGATAGAGCGCATGCAAGAGGAGGAAGAGGGCGATACGCTCACCATCCTTGCGGGCTCCGACATGTCTGACGAAGCCTTTGAACACCTGCTAGAGGTAATTGCCCTCATGCAGCCCGACCTTGAGATTGACCCGCATCGCGGAGAGCAGCCCCTGTATCCCATCGTGTTCTCTATCGAGTAGCAACGGGTCTGATTGTCATGGGAGGCGTCCCCAGCATCGGCGAGGCAGCCGAGCGCCTAGTGCGTACCTGCTCACTTGCCGATGATGTAGGACGCCTTCGTTATGTCTCGGGCGGCCGTGCCAAGGCGCTTGACAGATTGGGCATCAAGCAGGTACGTGACCTTCTGCTGCATGTGCCTCATCGATACCTCGACTTTACGCACACGGTAAAGATTGCCCGTGCCGACGTGGGCCAAGAGGTAACCGTGGTGGGCACGGTTGACAAGATAACGCTCAAAAAACCTCGGCCGCGCATGCAGATAGTAGAGATGTATGTGCTTGACGATACCGGTGTCATACAAGCTTCCTTCTTTCGCCAACCGTGGTTGATGGACCAGGTACATGTGGGTGACACTATAGCCCTCTCGGGAAAGGTGACCTTTGCTTACGGGTTCAAACAGATGAAGGCGCCTTTTCACGAGCTGCTTTCGTCTTCGGACGCCACCGGATCGTATGCGCGCGTGCTTCCCGTGCATCCGGTGGGCGAGGGGATAACCGCTTCGTGGATGCGTCGCATTGTGGCGGCGGCACTTGCCGATGTGGGTGACATCAGTGACTTCTTGCCCGCGCGCCTGGTGGCACGCCGCCATCTTGAAACCCTTGCGCGTGCCCTGCGGCAGGTTCATTTTCCCTGCGGCATGCCTGCCAAGGAGCCTGCACGGCGCAGACTTGCCTATGACGAGCTGCTCTGCCTGCAGCTTGCCCTGCTCACACGCCAGCGTCTCTCGCTTGCGGGCGTGAGTCCTACCGCGCATGTGACAGACGGTGTTCGCATGCAGGCGTTACTTGCGGCGCTACCGTTTTCCCTTACCAAGGAGCAGCGCCAGGCTGCCGATGAGATACTTGCCGACATGTCCGAGCCGCAGGTTATGAATCGCCTGCTTTTGGGCGATGTGGGCACAGGAAAGACGGCGGTGGTAGCCGTTGCCCTGGCGGCGGTTGCCGACACGGGCACACAGGCGGCAGTCATGGCGCCAACATCGGTTTTGGCACGCCAGTATGCCGAAAAGCTGGGTCCTACCTTGGATGATGCCGGCATTAGCTGGGTCTTGGTTACTGGGTCGACTTCTGCTGACGAGCGTGCGCACGCTAGCGCGGGCATAGCGTCGGGAGAGATCTGCGTGACCTTTGGCACAACCGCCCTTCTCTCAGATGACATAGCGTTTGCCCATCTCTCACTGGTGGTGGTAGACGAGCAACATCGCTTTGGAGTTGACCAGAGGGCGGCTCTCAGGCGCAAGGGTGCCGGCGCAGACTTGCTCACCATGACGGCAACGCCCATCCCGCGCACATTGGCGCTCTCGGTGTACGGTGATGTCTCTTGCTCGCGCATTGCGCATCGTCCTGTGCCTGGCGCAGGCATACAGACGCATGCGCTTGCCCCAGAGAATCTGGACGTGGCATGGACCGCAATACGCGAGGCGGTGGATGCGGGGCATCAGGCGTATGTGGTATGCCCGCTTGTGGATGACAGCGATGACGGGTCGGATCTTGACGATGTTCCTGAAAGTGCGCGCTCTGGTACGGCGCAGCTTCACTCGGCCGTGCGCATCTACGCGCAACTAGCCGAGCGCACCTACCCCGATCTTGAGGTAGGCCTGCTCCACGGCAGGCAGTCTGCTCTGGAAAAAGACGACATTATGGCCCGTTTTCGCGCGGGCGACACCAAGGTTCTCGTGTCTACAACCGTTATCGAGGTTGGTGTGGATGTACCTAACGCCACCGTTATGCTCGTGCTTGATGCCGATCGTTTTGGACTGGCAACCCTTCATCAGCTACGGGGTCGTGTGGGCAGAGGCAGCACGCCAGGAACGGTTTATCTATCCTGTGCGGCCAAGCGAAGCACCCCCGCGCGCACAAGACTCGACGCGCTCGAGGCAACCTCAGATGGCTTTGAGCTGGCCGAGCTTGACCTGAGGCTCCGCCACGAAGGAGAGGTGCTGGGGTACCGCCAGCATGGGGGCGTGAGCCTGAAAGTCGTAGACCTTGCGTGCGACCTTGACCTTGTGGAGGCGGCCCACGAAGATGCGCGCGAGCTGGCACGCGAGGATCCAACGCTGCAAAGCCCCAGTAATCGGGCGCTGGCATTAGAGGTCACCGATCGTTTTGGTGCGTATTTCGTAGAGGTCGAACGTGCGTAGAGACGTGCAAGGCACCCTGCGCCGAGAGGAGACGGTTGCATGAGGATAGTTGGAGGGAAGTGGCGCAGCAGGACCATCGAGGCGCCCGAGGGACGCGGTACGCGGCCAAGTGTTGACCGCACGCGTGAGGCTATGGCATCGATGATTCTCTCGGCCTTTGATCTAGACCTGTCTGAAGTGGTCATGCTTGACGCGTTTGCAGGGTCTGGTGCCGTTGGCTTTGAGATGCTGTCACGAGGGGCCAAGAGCTGCACCTTCATCGAAAAGAGCCGTCGTGTGGCAGACATCGTACGCAAGAATGCAAAGGCACTTGGCGCAGACGAGGGCAGCGTGCATGTGCAGACGGGAGACGCTCTGGCGCTGGCCTCGCGTGGCGCCATCATAGGAGGTCCCTTTGACCTGGTGTTTCTCGACCCTCCCTACGCCATGGAGGCTAAGGTGGTCACGCAGATGGTTCAAGACCTCTGTGGGCACGAGGCCCTTAAAGAGGGCGCATTGGTTCTCTATGAGCATGCCACGTCATCCAGTGGCCTTATGCTTGAGGAGGCAACCATGATACGTAAGAAGAAACAGGGGATTTCTACCTACGAGCTCATGAGGTTGGACTCGGGGCTCACCACATAGGGCACGGGAGGAGAAAAGCATGGCTAATCATATCCAACACGTTGTGGTTCCGGGCACGTTTGATCCGGTGACGCTTGGGCACGTTGACGTCATCAACCGGGCCCGGCATCTGTTTCCAAAGGTGACCGTGGCAGTGGCAGAATCAAGGTCAAAGCGAGGTGTGGGCACGACCTTCACGCTTGAGGAGCGTGTGGAGATGCTGGTCAAGGCGCTCGATGAAGAGGGCGTGAGCGAGCTTGGCGGAATTCGTGTGCTGCCCTTTAGCGGTCTTCTCGTCGATTTCTGTCGCGAGCAAGGAGCGGGTGGCGTGGTAAAGGGCCTCCGTGCCATGACCGACTTTGAATACGAGCTGCAGCAGGCCGACCTTAATGCGCACCTTGCCCCGGACCTTGAAAGCGTGTTTGTCATGAGCAATCCAGGCTTTGGGTACGTCTCGTCAAGTGTCGTGCGCGAGCTTGCGTCTTTGGGCGGCGACGTGAGTACCTTGGTTTCGCCCAACGTGAAGCAGAGGCTCAAGGAGCGTTACGCCTCAATGGACTAGTGGACCGTTTTCGAAATAGCAAAAGCTCAGTTATTTCAAAAAACGGTCCACTAGCATGTGCGAGGGGCCTAGAGGATGGCATGGTAAAGTAGGGAAGAGACATAAGTCAGTCCAAACGAAAGGTGTGGCATGCCCAATACGCATAACGTCCTGGTTGGACAGTCGGGGGGTCCTACGGCAGCTATCAATTCGAGCCTGGCGGGGGTCTTTGACACCGCGCGGGGCATGGGAGCCGGTGTGCTGGGCATGCGCTATGGCATAGAGGGTCTCTTTAAGAACAAGCTGCTTGATCTTGAGCGCGCCCTGAGCTCCTCCACAGACATTCAGATGCTGCGACAGACTCCCTCTAGCTACCTGGGAAGCTGCCGTTACAAGCTTCCCAGTCCAGAAGAGGATCAACGTCCCTACGAGCTGCTGTTTGACCTGTTTGAGCGCAACAGGATAGGTTCGGTTCTCTATATTGGTGGCAACGACTCCATGGATACGATTGCCAAGCTCTCGGCTTATGGGGAGCGCGAAGGCAGTGGCATTCGCTTCATTGGCGTTCCCAAGACCATCGACAACGACTTGGAGGGAACGGATCACACTCCTGGCTACGGTAGCGCTGCAAAGTTCATTGCCACCTCTGTTGCCGAGATTGGACGCGACTCGAGCGTCTATGACCTCA
>JAFWLX010000022.1 GCA_017510875.1 Atopobiaceae bacterium
CACGGCCCGAAGGGCTCGTACAAAAGTCCGCAGCTGCCGCGCCGTAAGGGCGGAGCGTTAGCCGAAGCCGGAGTCCTGAGGGTCGCCGCCCGGGCCGGGCCGTAACCGGGAACGCGCTATGCGCTACTCCATCTCGTCGGGGTCAAGAGGCTCCAGAGGATCGTCGGGCACGTCCTCCTGCGCCTGGCGAGCGGCCTCGGCATTGGCAAATGCAGCTTTCATGGTTTGGTTTCCCCAAGTCAGGCGCTTGATAGCCAGCTTGTCCCCGCGCTTGCTCGCCGTGCCAAAGTGCTTGGCGGCCGTGCCCAGCTGCCCTTTTAGATGCTGGAGCTTGGCAATGATGGCGTCGATGTCCTTCTCGGCCTGCTCGTAGTTTTTGGAGGCAAGCGCGTAGTCGTTGGCAATGCCGTCGACAATGGCCGTCACCTTTTGCTCGAACTTTGTGACGTCTATCTCTTCTTGTTTTGCGCGCTCGAGCTGCATGCGATAGGGATGCGCCGCTAGGGCGGCAGCCTTCAGCAGACCAATGATGGTGGTAAAACACTGAGGCCGCACCACAAACATCTTGGGATAGTGCCACGAGACATCGGCGATGCCTGCGTTGTAGAAGTCGTTGTCCGGCTCGAGCGTTGAGACGAGCACCGCGTACTCGCAGTTCTTTTTGTTGCGATCGCCGTCGAGCTTCTTAAAGTGATCCTCGTTGCGCTTGCGGCTGGAGGCCGACGAGAGCTCTTCCTCGTTCTTCATCTCGAACATGATGGAAAGCAGCTCGTTGCCTTCCTCGTCAAAGTCGCGGAAGATGAAGTCTCCCTTGGTGCCCTCAACCGCCTCGTTGTCCTTCTCAAAGACCGCCCGCGGGTAGGCTTGCATGCGAATACGGTTGAACTCGTTCTCGCAATGATGCTCGAGCGACTCGCCTATCAGCTTGGTGGAAAGGCGCACATGATAGTCGCGCAGGCGCTCAACCTCGGCCTTATACTGCTCTATCTGCTGGTTTTTGGCTTCTATCTGCTCTTCGCCACGCCTGGCAAGCTCGGTCTCGCGACGTGCCATCTCTTCACGCAGCGCTGCCTGGGCCCTCTGGCTGTTGGCCTGCTCCACCTTGAGCTTAGACTCTAGCTCGCTGCGGCTTTGCTCAAGCTTGGCCGTAGCCTTGAGCAGCTGGGCCTCGCCCTGCGCCTTGAGCATCTGCTCTTGCGAGGCAAGCTGGGCCTTTAGGCCGGCAGCTTCTTCTTCGAGCGCTGCCTGGCGGGCACGCGCCTCTTCTTTAGCCTGTGCAACCTGCTCTTGAGCTGCAATGCGCTGCTCGTCGATGGCTTTTTGTAGCTGGGCTTGCTCGGCCGTTGCCTTTGCCTGGGCGCGCTCGACCTCAAGTGCGGTCTGCTGCTGTGCCGTTGCAAGCTGTGCCTTTAGCTGCGCCAGCTGCTCGGCTGCCTCGCCACGCTGCCTTTGCACCGCAAGCTCGCGCTCGCGCTCCGCCGCCTCTAGCTGTGCCTGAACCTTCGCCGTCTGGGCCTGCGCATCTGCAAGGCGCTTGTCGGCCAAACGGCGCTCCTCGGTGCGCACGGCCTCAAGCTGAGCCTCGTGCACATGGCCCGCCTCGGCAAGCCGAGCTTCAAGATCCTGCGCAAAGAG
This sequence comes from Atopobiaceae bacterium, assembly GCA_017510875.1. GTDB lineage: Bacteria > Actinomycetota > Coriobacteriia > Coriobacteriales > Atopobiaceae > UBA1367. Next base: position 1,636 of record JAFWLX010000022.1, read on the forward strand.
CTCGTCACGAAGCTGCCTGGTGAGGTCCTCCACGCTTGACGGATCAACCTCAATGACCTCTCCGCAGTTGGGACACGTAATCTTTGCCATGGGACCTCCTTGCCAAAATCTAACGTGCCCCAAGGATACACTCCCCTGCAGACACAAATGTGATTGGTGGGGCTGCAGCAGAAGGGCTCCCGGGGGACGCCGCCGCCCACGGACGGGCCGGGCGGCAACCTTCGGGCTCCTTCTGAGGCTGCTCCGCCCGTCGGCGCGGCGGGAGCGAGACTGTTTGCTTGACATGCCAGTGGCATGTCAAGACCCGAAGGGTTCGTACAAAAGTCCGCAGCTGCCGCGCCGTAAGGGCGGAGCGCTTAGCCGAAGCGGAGCCTCGAGGGTTGCCGCCCCGCCCGTCCGTGGGCGGCGGCGTCCCCCGGGGGCCCTTCTGCTGCAGCCCGCATACTTACAGCTCTACTACCTCATCGGGGCGGATGAGCAGCGCATTGGGCGCAAGCCGGGCAAAGCGCTCTGCCTCGGCCTCGCCGTAGGGCTGCATGGGCTTAAGGTGGATAGGCACGTTGTGACCCGCGCCAATGATGCGTGCACACTCTGCCGCCTCGTCCACGTTCATGTTGTAGATGCCGTCACCCGGCAAGAAAGCGTAGTCAATCTCCCGCGAGGCCAGCTCTGACATCTGCGGCGTTGTGGAGGTGTCACCTGCGCAGTACACCAGCACGTCATCCATCTGCAGCAGGTAGCCCACGCATTTGTCCATGGGATGATTGCCGTTGAGGGCCTGGACCGCCTCGACCGTAACGTCACCAAAGGTCTTGGTAAGCCACGTATCGGGTGTGGGATGCGAGTCCATGTTCTGCCAGACCTCACAACCTTTTGCACGTGCAGGCAGGTCAATGGCGTTGTGGTCGCCATGCTGATGGGTTACCAGAATGAGGTTTGCGGGGACGTCGTAACCCTTGCCCATAAAGGGGTCAACGTAGATCACGGTCCCTGCGTCGGTGGTGAATCGCATGCTGCCATGCCCTTGGTACAAAACGCTTGCCATAAACGCTCCCCTCACATCCATGTGTGACTGATGCGCTGGGGGCTACGCCCCCGCTGTGCCACGATGCTACCGTGATACAGCAAGGCGTAGCCCCCAGCGCACCAGCATTCCTTTAGTCCAGTTGTGCCAATGCCTGCTCGACGTCGGCAATCAGATCTTCGGCATCCTCAAGGCCGCAGGAGAGGCGCACCATGTTGGGCATGACGCCTGCCGCCACCAGCTCTTCGTCGGTCATCTGACGATGCGTGGAGCTTGCCGGATGCAGGCAGCAGGTACGGGCGTCCGCCACGTGCGTCTCGATGGCGGCAATCTTGAGACCAGCCATGAACTTCTCGGCGGCCTTGCGACCACCAGCAACGCAGAAGCTCACCACGCCACAACCCCCGTTAGGCAGGTACTTCTGGGCAAGCGGGTAGTACTTGTCGCCTGCAAGGTTGGGATAGCTTACGCTCTCGATGTGCGGATTGGCTTGCAAGAACTCGGCCATAGCCTGGCCGTTTGCACAGTGGCGCGGCATACGCACGTGCAGGCTCTCAAGGCCAAGGTTAAGGTAGAAGGCGTTCTGCGGGCTTTGGATCGAGCCAAAGTCACGCATGAGCTGCGAGGTTGCCTTGGTGATGAAGGCGCCCTCCTTGCCAAACTTCTCTGCATACACGATGCCGTGGTAGCTCTCGTCTGGAGTGGTAAGCCCGGGGAACTTGTCGGCATGGGCCATCCAGTCAAAATTGCCCGAATCGACAATGGCGCCGCCCACGCCTACACCGTGGCCGTCCATGTACTTGGTGGTCGAGTGGGTCACGATATCGGCACCCCACTCGATGGGGCGGCAGTTGACCGGCGTGGGGAAGGTGTTGTCCACGATCAGCGGCACGCCGTGCGCATGGGCCACCTCGGCAAACATCTCGATGTCAAGCACCGCAAGAGCGGGGTTGGCAATGGTCTCGCCCACCACACACTTGGTGTTGGGCCTAAAGGCGGCCTCAAGCTCCTCGCGCGTGCAGTCGGGGCTCACAAAGGTGGTCTCGATGCCCATCTTGGCCATGGTCACCGACAGCAGGTTAAAGGTGCCGCCGTAGATGGCCGAGCATGCAACCACGTGACTTCCCGCCTCGGCGATGTTGAAGACCGAGAAGAAGTTGGCCGCCTGGCCCGAGCTGGTGAGCATGCCGGCCGTACCACCCTCAAGCGCCGCAATCTTAGCAGCCACATAATCGTTGGTGGGGTTTTGCAGGCGGGTATAGAAGTAGCCTGCCGCCTCGAGGTCAAAAAGCTTGCCCATGTCCTCCGAGGTGTCGTACTTAAAGGTGGTTGACTGAATGATGGGCACCTGACGCGGCTCGCCGTTTTGGGGGCGATATCCTGCCTGCACGCACGCGGTGCCAGTTCTATAAGCCATGGTGACTCCTCCCACCGTCTGTTGGCCTGTAAATTTGCCTGAGCCTACAGGGTAGCGCACTCGCGTTGCCTGCGAGCAATAGTTTGCATACTTGAGACGTTTGGTACGGATGACAGCGGGGAGGGAAGCCAACGCCCACCGGCGAGCCGCCGCAGGCAGGCCCTCAAAGTGGCCCTTGGACTCCTTCTGAGGCTGCTCCGCCCGTCGGCGCGGCGGGAGCGAGCGTAACATGCCAGTGGCATGTTACGGCCCGAAGGGCTCGTGCAAAACCTCCCTTCGGGGTGGAGCCCCGAAGGGAGGCGCGAGTTCCGCAGCTGCCGCGCCGTAAGGGCGGAGCGCTTAGCCGAAGCGGAGTCCCAAGGGCCACTTTGAGGGCCTGCCTGTGGCGGCTCGCCGGTGGGCGTTGGCTTCCCTCCCCGCTGTCACACCATAAGACGAGCCTGGAGCTTGGGGTAGGACTTGGCGGCAAGGGGCTGGCCGTCTTGCCAGGGCATCATGAAGCAGGTGGGAGAGCACAGAAGCGCCAGCTTGCAACGCGAGCCATCGCTGCGATCGAAGGGCGCTACCAGCGAGAATCCACCCTCTGCCAGCGCATGCCAGCGCTCGTCGGCAATGCCCCACTCCTCAAACCACGTCAGCGCGCGCGTTCCTGCGCCGTCCTTAGCAAAGAACCTTGCCTTGTCTGCAGGATACAGATGTCCTTGCGAAAGGTAGAAGCTTACGTCAAAGCGGCTGCACATCAAGTCGTCCTCGTCCATGCCCACACGCAGCTCCAGGCTTATGGGCAGCGAGGCCAGGGCGCTCACGCGAGCGCAGAGCTCATCGGGCAAAGGAGAGAGCCCCATACGAGAAAAGTGCTCATGAACCAGCTCGCGATCCTGGGCAAACGCTTGCATGAGCTCTTTGCTTGCCAGACCCGCCGCACGCACGGGGTTTCCCGCACGGCCCGGAAAAGGACTTGCATACCACACGTTCCAACCAGGCGGGAAGGCAGCTGCCAGCTTACGGCAGCGCCCGGCATCGCAGGCCCGGCCAACGCTTGCACAAAAGCCCTCGTAATCAACCGCTGCGGCATCGTGAAAGCTCACGTACGCGCCGACTGCCCCAATGCCGTCCTCGCGCAAGTCGATGGTGTAGTCTATGCCGCTTCCCGGCACGCCATGCTCGGCAAACCAGGCAAATAGTCCTCCATAGCCAAAGCCATCGCCCAAGGCAAACTGAGCGTCAGCGCCCACTTCGCGAAAGTCGTAGCTTACGTGCATGTCGGAGTGCGGGGTGCCCAAAAGAGGCATCTCAAGCCAGAAGAGCGGCGCAGTCCCCTCGACAAGGCAGGTCTCGTATGCGCTACGCATGGATTGGCGTGTTGCCCCAAGCAGATGCTCGCCACCCATAAAATGCCACGCGCCTTCGTAGAGCATGTCAAAAGCGCGCATGGCCTCTGCGGGAGCAAACCAAGGTGTCTGTCTGTGCCTGTCCACGCTACTCGCCCGCCAGTGCAGGGGGTATGCGTATCATCTCGTCAAAGTTTGTGCCACACCCATCCAGCAGCAGGGTTTGCTCCACCAGGGGCAGCAAGACCTCTGTCGAGGTGAGATCCATGCCATCTTTGAGGATATTGCGCATCAGAATCTTAAACGCACTTGTGGCAGGGGCAATGCGACCTTGAAGCTTGAAGATGACAAAGCCCATGTCGGCAAGCTCCTTGCGCCGCTCGGGGCTTATATACACCGATCCCATGACGGCCCTGTTAGGCTGCGTGCAGCTTGCAAGCACGCGCTCTCCGCTTTGTGCCTCACGCTGTATGGACCGAGCCGAGGCGGCAATGTGGCGCGCCCCGTCAGGGCAGTTGGGCACACATCTTTGGTTGACAATCACCTGAATGCGAGGGGCTATATCCGTCAGGCTCTGGGCTATGCCACCCTCAAGCATGGCCTCGCAGCGCACCACTACCTCGTCGTAGAGCTCCAGCAGCTTGCGATAGTAGCTCTCTTCAGAAAGGCCACCAAAGCCTTGGGCATGGTCGAGGATGCAGCGGTTGTAGGACGCAACCAAAGACACGTCAGGGTGAGTGGCACGGATATGGTGGGCCAGACGCTCATCGACCACGATGGCCTGCCCGCCATACTCATCCGCCAGCGAGAGCAGCATGTTGCTGTAGGCATCGTCAACGTAGTCGCCAGCGTCCGGACGCGAGAAGGTAAGGGCACAGGTGGCACCAACCTTGCGATAGGCCTCAAAGTAGCGGCGAAGCTCTTCTTCTGAGAGCTCCCCTCTTACGCGAGGGTTTCGACCTCCAGCCCAGGCACAGGCGGGGCACCCATAGGCAGTTGCAAAGAGCGGCTTGGGAAGCAGCGGATTCAAGGTTTGCGCAAGGCTCAAGGCCACCCTATCGTTGCCAAAGAGCGTGGGCACCTTCCACGAAACGCGCTCGTCTGCTAGCTCGATTCTTGGATTGTCCACCGTCGTCGCACCCCTTTTCTGTCTAGTCGGTAGCTCTTCACGGGCTGACCAGCGCGGTAACCCTCGGGGCGACTTCTGAGGCTGCTCGGCCCGTCGGCGCGGCGGGAGCGAGCGTAACATGCCAGTGGCATGTTACGGCCCGAAAGG
>JAFWLX010000254.1 GCA_017510875.1 Atopobiaceae bacterium
ACACGTTAGCAGGGATGTTCTCTGCTGAAGAATAACCAGGAACCAGTAGGTACTCAGAAAAGGTATGCGACTCTCCCTCAAAGAAAGTTGCCATGCGGCCTCCTTTGAACTGCCGTTTGCCGTCAAACGCAGACATCTCGCCGAATATGTTGCGTTGATTGTATCAGAGACCTAGCCATCACAAACCACAAGATGCAGGTTCACGACTCCAACAGAGGCATATATATATATCACTGGCCTGCCCGTGGCCAGTGACGCACACATTGTTATTCGCCGGCGCTGACTACCTCATCAAACTTGACAGCTATATCGTGCTTGGTGGGTACCCACTCGACCTTCTTGAAGAAGGCAACCACACCAATGGGGATATAGGTGAGCATGAACACCGGGAAGGTAAAGAGGTTGGAGAAGATGCGTGAGCGCTTGGCATGAATGTGCTTGCGCTCTACCACAGTGGTAAGCAATCCCATGAAGAAGAATGACACATAGGCCCCTATAAACAGCATCACAAGAGATCCCAGTGCCATGCGCAGCTCGGCCTCGGTTGCAATGAAGCCGTGGCTCATGGTGCCGATGACGAGATACGAGATGTTGACAAAAGCGGACAACAACGTAAGCAGGATTCCCGGGGCAATGGTCATGAACATATCGTAGGCAGCAAAGCGACCCGAGGCAATGGCACGTATAAGCTCGTGGCCATAGCTAAAGAATATCTGGTAGAACCCCTTGGTCCACCGCATACGTTGCACCCATGACGCATGGAACGTAACCGGCTGCTCGTCAAAGAACTCCGCTGGCGCATAGCCAATCTGGATGTTGTGGATTGCGCAAAACGTTGAGAACTGAATGTCCTCGGTAAGGGTGTGGAAGTCCCAGCCATGCATGCCGCGCACGATCTTTGAGGACACCAGCCAACCTGAGCCCGAGATGGCACAGCTCGTACCGCTCATCATGCGTACGTTGTTCAAGAAACGCGCCTCACGCAGGTACCACAGAGCTGACCCCGCGCTGATCCAGCTTGAATCGAAGTTCTTTGAATTGCGATAGCTGGTGCATACGAGATACCCCATATCAAAGGCATCATTCATGATCTCGGTGTAGCTAGGCGAGAGCACGTTGTCGGCATCCATCACAATGAAAGCCTCGTACTTGTCACCATACTCGTTAAGGATGCGGTTAAAGCCGTAGTCCATGACCCAGCTTTTACCCTTGCGCACCAAGTCGTTGCGCTCATATACGATTGCCCCCGCCTCGCGGGCGCGCTCGGCCGTGGCATCAGTGCAGGCGTCTGCCACCACAAAGCAGTCAATGAGCTCGCGTGGGTAGTCCTGTGTAAGGATGGACTCAACAAGGTTGGCAATCACGGCCTCTTCGTTGTGGGCAGCGATAAAGTACGCGTAGCGATGCTTCACCTTTGCCTTGGGAAGCCGCACCTGACCCATAACCAAACTGATTACCATGAAGACCATTTGATAGAAGTACGCAATGAAGAAGAGCGTTCCCACCAAGTTGTTGAACACGACCACTGGTGGCACACCCATGAGGCTGAACTCCACAAGGCCCTCCTTATTGATATATGCGTCAGACGCCCAGCTGGGGGCAGATCACATCTCCTGCCTCTGTGCGACCCATTGAATCGGGACGCAACGATTCAAGTATATCGAGCAAATCGTCCGGAAGGGTGTCAGCACATACAATGTGCGCGCCCGTCACGGGATGGTCAAAGCTCACATGCCAAGAGTGGAGAAACTGACGTCTGAGGCCTTTGTTCATGCGGTCGTCTCCCCTGCCGTAGAGCGCATCGCCCACACAGCAATGGTTGATATGGCGCATGTGCACGCGAATCTGGTGAGTGCGACCCGTGTACAGGTGACACTCCAGAAGCGTGAACCCATCATCAAAGCGACCTGCCTCAAAGCGCTCAAGCACGCGAAAGGTTGTGATGGCCTCGCGGGCCAGCGGGTCGCTTGATACGCTCATGCGCAGGCGATCACGGCGCGATCGCGCAATGCCTGTGGTGATGGTCCCCTCGTCTGCCGCCACATATCCATGCACCAAGGTGACATAGCGCCTGTCGAGCGTACGCAGGCGAATGAGGTCCTGAAGGGCCTGCTGGGTGGCATCGTCTTTGGCTGCCAGCATGAGTCCCGAGGTGTCCATGTCAAGACGATGTACGATACCAGGGCGATCCTCGCCCTGCAGCATGCCCAGATGATCAGGGCCGCAGTGCGCCACGAGCGCATTTGCTAGCGTATCGTCGGTATGACCGGGACTGGGATGGCATACAAGGCCTGCCTGTTTTGAAATGACGAGCAGGTAGTCGTCCTCGAAGCGCACGTCAAGCTTGATGGCGGGATTTGGACGAAGCACGGGCGAGACGACCTCTGGCTCGGGCAGCAGGGCCACAATCCTGTCACCTAGAAGCACACGCTCGGACTTTGAGGTTGCAGGCGTCTGGTTGATGGTAACGGCACCTGTCTCGATGAGCCGCGCGCAGGCAGAACGAGAAGGCAAGCCCTCGTTTGCCGCTAGAAAGCTGTCCAGACGCATGCCGTCGGCAGAGGGACCTACAAGCAACTCGATTACGCAATCAGGCATGCAGGCATCAGTCCTTGGAATCCGCGTCTCTTCTTAGCGCCTGCTCTGCCTCCCACCGCAGGTAAAGCACCACGCTGACCGCAACTCCACAGGTGACGAAGATATCAGCGACGTTGAACACCGGAAAGTTGATAAAGGTGGTAGCCAAGAAATCGGTTACCGAGCCGGTGGCGATGCGGTCAATCATGTTGCCCACACCGCCGCCGGCCACACATCCCAGCGACAGAACCAGAGGAAAGGGTAGCTCGTAGTGCCACACCATGTAGCAGGCCACCAGGAAGGCAACAGCCGCGCAGGCCACAAACAGCCACGTTGAACCCCGCCCAATGCTAAATGCGGCACCCGTATTCTCCACCCGGTAAAGATCTATGACCCCAGGAATGAGGGGACGGGGAGGCGATCCAACAGGCATCAGATGCCGCACTGCCACCTTGGTTGCTTGGTCGGCAATCACCACGAGGATGGCCATGAACCAGAAGGCGACGACACTGATGCCCTTACGCGATATTCCTTCACTTACCTGCACCGATACTACTCCTGAACCTCGAGGTTGGTCATTACGTCATGACAGCGATCGCAAAGACCGTCCTCACCCAGCTCGCGCCAGTTCCAGCAGCGCGGGCACTTCTCGCCATGAGCGGCATGCACCTCGCATGCCAACTCGCTGCCCTCGCTCACCTCGACGCCCGAGCACACAAAGACCTCTGCCAGGTCAAAGTCCTCGCCCAAAAGCGCGAGGGCCTCTGCCGGGAGCGTAAGGTGTGCCTCGGCAGCCTGCGTGGTCTTCTCGCTTACCACGCCCTCGGCAAGGGCGTTCTCGTACGCCTTGGTAAAGGCAGCACGCGCGTCAATAAGCACCTGGTAGGCATCCTGCAGAGGAGCATAGTCCGCCTCAGCCATGGGTGCCTGGTACCAGTCGAGCAGCGCCGCAAACTCCTGGCCGTCACGCATGCTTTCAGGCAGGTAGGCCATGACCTCGTCGCAGGTGTACACAAGGATGGGCTGCAGGTCGTGCACGAGCATCGTGAGCAGCGCCGCCCACACCGTCTGCGCGCTTCGACGCTCGCGGCTTGTCGTACCGCCACAGTACACGCGATCCTTGGTTGCGTTGAGGTATCCGTTTGAAAGCTCGGTGACCACAAAGTCATAGAGCGTGCGGTAGACAGCATTGAAGTGATAGTTGCGGTAAGCCTCACTCACCTGGTCGTGCACCGCACACATGCGTGCAAGCATCAGCTTGTCGTAGGGCAAAAGCTCGTCTATGGGCAGCGCGTCGGTTGCAGGGTCAAACTGGCCCTCTATCTCGCCGAGCAGGAACTTGAAGTTGTTGCGAAAACGACGATAGGCTGCACCCACATGGTCAAGGATGTCCTTGTCGCAAGGAACGTCGGTTGAAGTGTCAACCGAGGCCACCCACAGGCGCAGGATGTCGGCGCCACGCTGGTTGCACTGCTCGTTGGGGTCAATGACGTTGCCCAGGCTCTTGGACATCTTGCGGCCCTGTCCGTCAAGCGTAAAGCCCTGCGAGATGACCGCCCTGTAGGGAGCCACGTCGTAGGCACCCACCGAGGTCATGAGAGAGCTCATGAACCAGCCACGATGCTGGTCGGAGCCCTCGAGGTAGACGTCGGCGGGGAAGGCAAGGTAGTCGCGATGGCGGCAAACGGCCGTATGCGAGACGCCGGAATCCCACCACACGTCGAGGATGTCGCGCCCGGGCTTGAGATG
>JAFWLX010000255.1 GCA_017510875.1 Atopobiaceae bacterium
AGGCGCTTCACCTTCTCGGAGATTTCTACGAGCTCCTGATGGCTGAGCTCGGGAAGGTGCTCCAGCTGATCGATGAAATGCGCGACGCTCTTGTCGCGCCGATAGCGCATGCGCTCGCTGCAGTAGCTGACCATGGCGCCCGTGATGAGTGCGAGGAACAACACCGAATATGGCAACCGGGGTATACGGGTCGCCCAAAACGGTCTCTGCCTTCTCGATTCCCTCGAACTTGGCAAACTCCGTTGAGGTGCGGAAACCAAAGCGTCCGATGTAGGGCATGTCGGCTTCCTCGGTAATGGGGCACAAGGCAAAGTGGCCTGCTTTGGCGATGACACCCTGTGTATGGTTTTGCTTGTTGACCGCCACCATTACCTGCAGCGGCTGCGCTGTGACTTGCAAGCCCGTGTTAATCACGCATGCGCCGTAGTCGTCTTCGGTTGCTGCCGATACCACATAGAGTCCTGACTGGAACTTGTACAGTGCCGTTGCGTCCATACCGTCTCCTCTCCGGTCGCCGTGGCGACCAACGTTTGCACGCCTTTCTTATGACACTTAGCGGTTGCGCTCCTTAAGCGCTCGCTGGATGTCCCGGTCGCTCTGCCGCTGCGCCATGTCATGGCGCTTGTCGTAGAGCTTCTTGCCGCGACCCACACCAATAGTCAACTTTACGCGGTTGTGCTCGTCAAAGTACAGCTCGAGCGGCACAAGCGCAAGACCTTTGGTACGTAGGCGTGCATCGAGGCTGTTGATCTGACGCCTGTGCAGCAGAAGCTTCCTGCGCCTATCGGGGTCCACGTTCCACACCCCACCGTTTGAGTAGGGATGGATATGCGCATTGACCAGCCACACCTCACCGCTCCGCACAATGCAGAACGCATCGGTAAGCTGGCAGGCACGCTCGCGAAGGCTCTTGACCTCCGTGCCGGTAAGCACGATGCCAGCCTCGTAAGTCTCGGTTATCTCGTAGTCATGCCGGGCGGTTCGGTTACGCGCGATGGTCTTCTTGCCACGCTTGCCTGGCACCTCCTTGCCCGGCTTCTTAGCTGGCATTGTCTGCCTCCTCGTCATCGGCGTGTATGAGCTTGAGCAGTGCCATGGCAGCCTTCTCGCCCACCAGGTCGCGCGCACGCACCGTAAGGTTGGTAGCAATGTCGCGCTGGCCCAGCTCTGCGGCGTCTGCCGCGCACATGAGCAGACATACGGCAATCTCGGCGTTGGCGCCATGAGGAAGCCCCTCGGCCTCGAGCAGGGCGGCTGCCTCGTCATCTGTCATATTGCCGGGGTCGGCCGGGGTACCAGAGGCGTGCTTAAGCATGGCGGCAAGGGCTGGATCCTGCGAATCAAGGCGACGCGCCACCTGCAGGCACGCCGCAGCGGCACGCGGGTTTTCGATGGCCTGGAAGTACTCGGCAAAGTTGAGGTAGGCGCGCACAAGATGCGCGACCTGGCTGGCGCGCTCGAAGACCGAAAACGAGAGACCAAGGTACTCTCGCATGTCCCCCGCAATGCGATAGAGGTCGGCAAGGTTAAGACGGTGCTCGCAGCCCATGGGGTTCCAGCGCACGGCCTGCCGCAGGGCTATGGTTGCAGAGTCGTAGTCGCCGCAATGGATATGCGCCAAGGCAAGGTCGGCGTACAGACGGTCGAGTGGCTCGCCAACGTCGCGCAGCTCGCGCGGATCGTTTTCTACGCGACGGTACGCCAGACGCTCAAAGATGGTGGGGAAGCTAAACCACTGCAGCTCGTTGGTGGTGGGGCAGTTGCGGTCCACATACTCCTCGGCATCTTCGGCCAGACGCGCCAGCAGCTCGAGTGCGGCCTCGGACTGCCCCTGAAGCAGCAGCCCCTCGGCCCGCATCAGCTCGTCGGATAGGTTGTTTTGGCTCATAAGACTCCTTTGCCTTTGGTATATGTCCCACAGTCTACCCGAGACAATGGTGGAATGCTGCTATGCCCCATTCACGCGCGGCTACCGGCAAGCGCAAAGTCAATCTGACCTTTGGCGCGGTTGGTGCCAGTCACCTCTACGGCAACGCGCTGACCAAGGCGATAGGTCTTTCCGCTCTCCTCGCCCACAAGTGCCATGCGCGTGTCGTCGTAGGTAAACCACTCGCTGCCCAGGGCGCGCGTAGGCAGCAGCCCCTCGGCACAGGTTTCGTCAAGCATCACAAACAGGCCGTAGCGCTCGCAGCCAACCACAACGCCAGAGAAGCACTCGCCAATGTAACGCTCAAACAGCTCGGCCATCTTGATCTTCTGCGACTCTATCGACGCCTTGTCAGCCACGCGCTCCTGCTCGGAGCAGGTAAGGCATATCTGTGGGAGACTCTCGTTAATCTGTGCCTGCTCCTTGCTCCCAAGGCTCCCGTAGAGCTGTGCCTTGAGTGCGCGGTGTACCACGTCATCAGGATAGCGCCTGATAGGCGAGGTAAAGTGGCAGTAGGCCGATGCGCCTAGCGCGTAGTGGCCCTCGTTGTGCGGCTTGTACACGGCACGCTTTTGGGCACGCAGCAGCAGGGCGTTTGTCAGCACCTCGCCGCTTGTGTCCTTGGCGCGGCCAAGCACTTCCTGTACCACGTATGGGTCGCCGGCGACCAGGCGCTCGGCATCGCCTGGCTCAAGCAGACGCAGCTCGTGCAGCACGGGCAACGTCTCGCTCAGGTGCTCGGGCGCAGGTCGCTCGTGCACGCGGTAGGCAGCGGGCGCGTCGATGTCCGCCAGCATCTTTGCCACGGCCTCGTTGGCCATGAGCATGGCCTCCTCTATAAGACTTGTGGCATGGGTCTTCTCGCGAACCGAGACGCCCTCGGGGTGTCCGTCCTCGTCCAGTATGACCCGAGCCTCGCGCGTCTCGAAGTCAACGGCACCGCGCGCACGACGCAGCTTCACGCGTTTTTGCGCCACCTCGTCAAGAAGGCGTATTGCCTTTGCCACAGGCAGAGCATCCACCGGCTCGCAGGGCAGGTCTTCTTCATTGATATGTCCCTTGAGCAGGGCATCTGCCGTATCGTAGTCCAGCCGCGCATGCGAGTGAATGACCGAAGGCATGGCCTTGGCCTTAAGCACTTTGGCCGATTGGTCAAGCGTGAGCATCACCGTCATGGTCAGGCGGTCCTCATGGGGGCGCAGCGAGCAAAGGTCGTTGCATAGGCGTTCAGGCAGCATGGGCAGCACGCGATCGGCAAGATAGACCGAGCAGATGCGCTGACGGGCCTCCAGGTCCATGGGACTATCCCATGGCAGGTAGCTTGTGACGTCGGCAATATGCACGCCCACCTCGTAGCCGCCATCCTCAAGACGACGGGCGTTTACCGCGTCATCAAAGTCGCGGGCGTCAGTGGGGTCGATGGTAAATGTCACCAGATCGCGAAGGTCCTGGCGTAGACGCTGCGCGGCCAGGGCACCTTCCACATCAAGTGACAGCTCGCTGGCCTGGCTGAGCGCAGCCGGATTAAAATACGTGGCCAGCCCATGCGAGGCGATGACCGTCTCCATAAGAAGGTCGAGCTTGGCAGCTGCACCCACCCTGCGATCAAGGGTGACCACGCCCGCGCTTCCCTTTGCAGGATACTCAAGCACACGAGCCTCAACCACATCCCCTTCGCCAACGCCCAGACGCTGGGCGCTGTTGTCGTCGGGCAGCACAAAGAAGTCGTGCACCATACGGTTGTCGAGTGGAGTTACCGCACCAAGCGGCCCTGCCGGCTCATAGGTTCCCAAGAAGGTGAGCGTGGCACGGTGCGCCACCGAGCGAACCACGGCCATGGGCTCGGAACCACCCCTGTGCTCAAGGCTCACCTGCACCTCGTCGCCATTCATGGCTTCGTGAATGCCGCCGCGCGCCACCACAAAGGTACCCTCAGCCGTATCGACTGTGGCATAGCCGGGGCGCGACACGTGGATGGTGCCGGTAAGCTGATCGCGCTGTTTGCCGCGTGTTCCATGTGGGTTGCCACGATTTGTGCTTCCGTGATGCGGTTTTTTGCGACTCATGGGTGCCTCCTCGCGAGATTAAAGGCGGGGCGCCGCCACCATACCGTGACGACGCCCCGCCCTCGCACTGTGCAATGACTTCTATACCTTAAGGTAGCGGCTCATGGCAATGATGGAGCCAAAGGTGCCCAGCACCAGGCCCACCAGCACCAAAGCGCCATAGGTCTCAAACATCACGCGCTGGGGCAGCGAGAACGAGAGGAACTGCAGGCTTGCCTCAAGCCTTGGAATCAGCGCGCCCATGCCAAAGTGCAGGGCGGCAATGGCCAGAATCGATCCGATAAGTGCCTCAAGCACGCCCTCTGCCACGAAGGGCCCACGGATGAAGCTGTTGGACGCACCCACCAAGCGCTCGATGGCAATCTCGCGGCGGCGAGCCGAGATGGCAAGCCGGATGGTGTTGTTGATGAACACAAACGCGACAAAGGTGAGCAGGCCCACCAGCACCAACGCACCAATACGAATGTAGTTGGTTACGCTGAAGAGGCGCTCGACCGTCTCACGGCCGTACTGCACCGAAGCGCTCACGTCCTCTGCATCGTCTGCAACGGCGGCAAAGGATGGGTCGGCAATAAGGCGGTTTGCGGTTGCCTCAACCTGCTGGGGATCATCGAGCTTGATGACCAGCGAGGCCGGAACGGGATTCTCGCCATCAAGGGCGGCCACGGCGTCCGCAGCATTGCGGTTGCTCATGGTCTCCTTGTACTCCTGCAGAGCCTCTTCCTTGCTCTTGTAGCGAACCGACTCCACATTGTCCCAGGTCTCGATCTGGGCCTTGAGCGTATCGACCATTGCCTGGTCGGCGGTATCGGACAAGAAAGCCTGGATGGTAACGCGGTCCTCGACGTTACCCACCAGATTGGTGATCATGGCCGAGCCAAGCACAAACATGCCAATGATGAACAACGACAGGAAGATGGTCACGATGGCGCCAAACACGGTTGACCAGTTGCGGCGGAAGTGATTAAGCGCCTCGCGAATCGAATATCCGATGTTAGACATAGGTACCGTAGCCTCCCCTCTCCTGGTCGCGAACCACGTGACCGGCCTCAAGCGCCACAACGCGCTTGCGCATGGAGTCAACCATCTCGCGGTCGTGCGTGGCCATGACTACGGTGGTGCCCGCACGGTTAATGCGGTCGAGCAGCTTCATGATGCCCAGCGAGATAGCCGGGTCAAGGTTACCCGTGGGCTCGTCGCACACCAGAAGCGGCGGACGATTGACCATGGCGCGGGCAACGGCCACACGCTGCTGCTCGCCACCAGAAAGCTGGTCTGGGTAGGCGTCGGTGCGGTCGGAAAGACCCACCAGGCGCAGCACCTCGGGCACCTGCACGCTAATGACCGAGCGCGGCTTGCCAATGCACTCGAGGGCAAAGGCCACGTTCTCGTAGCAGGTCTTGTCCGGAAGCAATTTGAAGTCCTGGAACACGCAGCCAATCTGGCGCCTAAGGTAGGGCACCTTCCAGTTGCGCATGCGCGTGAGGTCTTGTCCTGCCACCAGCACCTTGCCCTTGCTTGCACGAAGCTCGCGCGTGAGCAGGCGAATGAAGGTGGACTTACCCGAGCCTGAGTGACCAACGACAAAGACGAACTCGCCTGGGTAGATGTCGAGACTTACGTCGTCGAGGGCGGGCTTGTTGGGCTGAGATGGATAGATGTGGGTGACGTGTTGGAGCGAGATGGTGGGAGTGCCCTCACGAGGGACAGGCGGCGCGGGAACGTCGGCCAAAGAGGCGTAGGCGCTCCGTTGCGGAGCCTGCGACTGAAGCTCCTCCTCGGATGGTACCATCGGAATGTCGATGGCTGAGGGGCGACCCTGCGCAACCTGCTGGCTAGCGGCGGGAGCCGCATTCTGATAGAGCACCGCGTCGATGGCGGCCTCCATGTCATCGCCTGCAGGAGGAACCTATTGCCAGGATGCGGGGTAACCTCCCTGGACATCTGTCTGGGCC
>JAFWLX010000256.1 GCA_017510875.1 Atopobiaceae bacterium
ATGACCTGTCCCTTTGTCTCATCGTACCGGGGCATGCTGCTCGTCGCGATCGACGGCTCGACCGCCAACGTGCCCACCAACCCCGAGACCGTAGCGCGCTGGGGCAACTCGTCGGGCTTCGGGCGCGAGCAGGCGACGATGGGGCTGTCCGCCGCCTTCGACGTCGTCAACCGGCAGCTGCTCGACCTCACCATAAACAGGGGCGGGTTCGACGAGCGCGCCGAGGTGGCCAGGCACCTCGCCGCGATCGCCCCCGTGGTCGGGGACGTGCCCATCGCGCTGGTGCTCGACCGCGGCTACCCCTCGTTCCTGCTGATGGCCGCCCTCGCCGACATGGGCGTGCCCTACCTGATGCGCTGCCAGCGCAGCTTCATGAGCGCCGAGTTCAGGGAGTGCGAGGCCGCAGGCGGCGACGTCGAGCTCGACCTGGCGCTCACCCGCGCCAGGCTGAAGGACGCAAGGAGGTCCCACCCGGACGACTGGGCGTGCCTGACGGGGCGCGGGCCGCTGCGCGTGCGCTGCGTGCTGGCCGACGCGGGCGGCGACGCCCCGGAGAGGCTGGTGACCACCATCGGCGCCGACGTGATGGCGGCGGGCGAGCTCGCCGAGGTCTACCACATGAGGTGGGGCGTCGAGACCTGCTTCGAGTTCATGAAGGACCGCCTGCAGATGGAGAACTTCACGGGCACGAGGCCCAGGCTCATAGAGCAGGACGTGTACGCCACCGCCTACCTGGTCAACGTTGCCTTCGACCTCGCCAACGAGGCCGAGAGGGAGGCGGCGGACGACATCGCCGCCCGCAACTACAAGCATGCGATGGCCGCGAACAGGACGGTCGCGATAGGCGTGCTCAAGGACGAGCTCATCAGGCTCGTCACGGCCCCGGACGACGGCGCCCGGGAAGCGATGATGGCCGGCATAGTGGCGGAGCTGGGGCGATGCCTCGTGCCTGTCAGGCCGGCCCGCGCCTACGGCCGCGACGGGCTCGACCGGAATCATCACGCCAACCGCTACAGCAACACCCACAAGAGAGCCTTCTGACCGCCGCGCTCGCGAGTGGCACGGCGGCACCCGTGGCACGAAGCCGCCCGGGCACGAATGCCCGGGCGGCCATTTCCAAGCGACCCGCCGGCGTGAATGCCATCCGCTTAAGTTAATGACATTGGGGTGCGTCCCCAATCCGCCGGCTTGCCATGCGCTACTCAACCACCGTGATGAAGTCCATCTCGAGACGGTCTTTCCAGTCAGAGATCGTTGCACCGGTTCCGCAGCATGCCCGTACGCCGCTAAACTTGCCACCAAAGACGTACACGCCCAGAATGACGTTCATCTCGTGCTCGCCCTCGTAGGCCACGGTCATGGGCTGCTGCTCAAGATAGGCCTGTACGGCATCATGGCGCTTGATGGACTTGACAAGCCGCGTGCGCCAGGCGCCCTTAGAGAGGTTTGCGCCGGCAACCACACCGTCCGCCCAGCGCCCATCAGATATCTTGAGCGTCCAGTTCTCTTGGTCGTAGAACTCGGACAGATCGGTTGCGGCCTGGATGATGTGGGTGACGGGCACATGCTTGTCGATAAAGGCATTCTCGGCACTTGAAAGCAGAATCTGGCAGTCCTTGCTACGGAGCACCTCCATAAAGCTGCGTGTGCAGCAGGGCCAGGAGCGGTATCCGCCAATGGTGCACACCAGGCCATGGCTTGTGGCGCGCGTAAGCGCCCGCACGCAGTTCTCATCCTGCTGGGCGGCCTCGTCGGCCGTTGCCCGCAGCCACACGCAGGTAATGGGCCCGTTATCGTCCACCAGCTGCTCGGTGTTGCCCACGCGCTTGATGTGCAGCTGGTCAAAGGTGGTGGGGTGCGCGTAGTAGCCCATATTGAGCAGGCAGTCGATGAAGCGCTTGGTCTCAAGGGCACGTGGCGAATCTTTTACGTCAAGAATGGCCAGCGCGGGCTTGGTGGGGTGGTTGCGCCCTACCTCGGCATTTGCCCAGGTGCTGTAGGTGTGCAAGAGCCGCTCGACGCAGGCGGTCACCGGATCAAACGACACGATCTTTGGATGCTGCTCGGAGAATACGTGAAAAGCATTGGTAAGGTGCACCGCACGGTCAATCTCGGCGGCGGCGGCCATGCCGCTTACGCCGCCAGTGGCCACGCCGCAGATCTTGAAGTCTTTGGTCTTGCGGTTAAAGAACAGGTCCACACGCGCCAGGGGCACAGCCGCATGACAACCTGAGGGCACCAGCGTGAGCTCCTCGACCCTAGGAGACAGGGCAAAGAGCTTGCGGAACGAACGGTCGCGGTGGTACTTGGCCATGACCTTCTCCATGATGGAGCCAAAGGTTGTGGCAGCATCCTCCAAAATGGCAAGCTCGCTGGAATCAAAGATGACCGGGGTGGTTGCCCAGCGCGAGAAGTCAACGTTTCCATGGGGATAGGCCTCTATCAGGTATTGCGTTGCCGCAGCGCGACCGGCCTCGTCTCCGTCAAGCTTGCGTATGATCTGCAGATACTCTTTCTGATAATCCTTTTTGGCTGCCCTTGCCATAGGTAGCTCCCTTCATCTTCACACGCGGCCAACCGCGGCGCGATGTTCTGGCGCCCACAGAGGTCATAGCCCAAATGCAATGCACACAGTATGTCATAAGCCCACGACAATTGGGACGCCACTTGTTGCATAAGCTCCAGAAGGCAGTTGCGATACGCAAAACGGGCGAGCACAAGGCGGCAAGACGGGCGGATGCCGGCGTTTTGCGGCTCCACATTACATTTGTGGCACCACACTACATAAGTGAGTCAAGGGAAAGCTGGCCCATGGCCACGGCCTCGACGGTAGCCTCGCCCGCAAGCAGCAGCGTCTCCTTGGCCTTACGCGCCCCCTTCTTCTTGCGGCGCTTTCCCACCGACGAGGGGCGCAAACCGGGAATGCGCATCACGGCGTTAAGGCGGGTGGCAATCTGCCTGCAGCCCCGCTCGTTAGGGTGCTCGTAGCCATCAGCAAGAAGCGCGGGGTCGTGCTCGAGCAGCTCCAAGCCATCGATGAGCGTCATCTGCTCGTGCGGTGTAACATGCATGGCAATGAGCGAAGGCACCTGCTCGTGGCAGCTCATGGGATGAGAGGGCATTGCCTCCTCGTCATGCCACAGAGGCGTCAGTACGTGCGTGGGTACCTGAGGCCAAAGGCGCGACACCTCGGCCAGATACGAGCGGATGTCAGGCGATATGCGCCTGGCGATACAGGCCTCGTAGCGGTAGTTCTCGCCAAAGCACACCACAATGCGCGCGGGATCTATGAACTGCGCCAGGCCAAAGAGCGATCCCGGCTGGAACACCTGACCGCCAATGCCTTGGTTGACCAGGTCAAGCCCCTGCCGCAAGGACAGCAGCGCCGGCCAGCTGTGGGCAGGGTCTCCCGAGACAAAGCCCTGCGCAATGGAGTCCCCCAGAACCAGAAGCTGCTTTCTGCGAGGAACCGCGTGGATAAAGGTACCGTCACCTATGACGTCTTTGACCACACAGCCGCGCAGGGCCGGAAGCCACAGGCGCACGTGACGCGTGGGTGCCATGCCCGGAAGCGGGCTTAAGCCAAGCTCGTCTGTGGTCTCGTTGCCAGGAAGCTCTATCACGACCTTATTGTCATTTACCGACGGCATCCCGCACCACACGTGATGGCGGTCCACGTCGGCCGAGATGCCATCATGCGCATCGACTGTTCCCGCCTTGTCATCAATAATAGAAAGGACCGCACGGGTGCCCTTGGGCTCTGCATCAACGCGCACCTCTAGCGCCACCTCGCGCGAGTCGGTCTCAAACTCGACGCAAATACCCGCCGTGGTACGCGCCATCAGGCGAAACAGACCCGGATGCCATGCCCGACAGCTACCCAGCGAGCGCATCTGGTCTTCAGAGAAGCGCAGCGGGCGCACCCAACGATGGCTCTGTTCCACGGCATTCACATTGCCATGGAGCAAGCCAGCCGCCGGCACAATTACAAGCGATGTATCAGGTTGTCCGCCCGCAAGGGCATCGGTCAGACCCATCAAAGCCTCTCTGTTTTAGCTGCGTTGTATTGAAGGCAAAGCCCATTCTAGCACGTAACTTGCCCAATGCGACTTGTCTTTAGCGCTATCATAAGAGGGCTGTAATCGCAAGCCAAGGAAGGGCGTATGGGCAAGACGCTTTATCTCACCCGTCATGGGCAGACCATCTTTAACACGCGCGGCATCGTGCAGGGCTGGTGCGACTCCCCTCTCACCGAGCTAGGTCGTGCGCAAGCCCGCCTGGCACGCGCCTGGTTTGAGGATCGTGGCATAGGCTTTGACCACGCGTACTCCTCGCCAGCAGAGCGCGCTGCCGATACCGTTGAGATCATCACGCGAGGCCAAGTGCCCTTTGAGCGAACTCGCGGGCTCAAGGAGTTTAACTACGGCTGTATCGAAGGCAACAGCTACCAGCTGGTGCTGCCCGGAACCTACAACCCCT
Source organism: Atopobiaceae bacterium (assembly GCA_017510875.1). Classification (GTDB taxonomy): domain Bacteria; phylum Actinomycetota; class Coriobacteriia; order Coriobacteriales; family Atopobiaceae; genus UBA1367. Next base: position 4,480 of record JAFWLX010000256.1, read on the forward strand.
ATGGCGACTTTCTGGTGCCCTTTGGCGGCAGCTCGGAAGACGAGGTCATCCGCCGCATGCACGACACGCTCTGCGAGATAATGGAGCGCCCCGACCACGAGTCGGTGCTGGCCGTAAGCCACGGAGCCTGCACGCGAGCGTTTATCAGCTCGTGCGACGCCACCTCTACGCTGCACGTGCCCAACAGAGTGTCCAAGAACTGCACCATCAACGTGCTGCGCTATAAGAACGGAGTCTTCAACCTGGTAGAGCGCTTTGAACCAGATGACAGCCAGCTGTAGCACAAGGGCGAGTAGCGCTACCCTTCACGGGCCGGCCAGCATGCGACCCTCGAGGCTCCGCTTCGGCTAAGCGCTCCGCCCTTACGGCGCGGCAGCTGCGGAACTCGCGCCCCCTTCGGGGTTTTGCACGAGCCCTTCGGGCCGTAACCTGCCACTGGCATGTTACGC
>JAFWLX010000257.1 GCA_017510875.1 Atopobiaceae bacterium
GGCCGCAGTCCACTCGCAACCTCGTGCTCTGGCGGGCGCCGACCTCCCTGCTACCATTGTCGCACGCGTGGTGGCTTTGCGGCTCGATGGCTTTCGTGCTCGTTTGTGCCGCCGCCTTCGGCGGCGGCATGGTTGCAATTAAGAAAGCCATCATAACCGTTCGCGACAATCTCTTCTCCATTGATGTGGCGACCGCCGAGTTTGAACGAACGGAATACATGTGTGAGGCAGGCGTAACCTCTATCTCCATTGACCCGGATGGTCGGATACATCCCTGCATATCTCTTAAGAACACGCTGGGTAACATTGTTGACGGAACAATACGACAAGCTTGGAACGACCCCGAAAGATATCGAGTAATGGAGGCGCTCAGGTGGGACAACACTAAGGAATGCGTGGATTGCAGCAGCCGCAAATACTGCCCTCATTGCCCCGGTATGTCTCAAGCCGAATCTGGCGATATGTACGCGTGCAATACCTGTGACAAGATTGTCTCAGAATGCATAATGGAAATTGAATCGTAGGTCATGTAAGGAGATCGCCAAGAGATGAAGGGGTGACATCGAGAATTCGTACCCGCAACACCTCGCCTTTGGCAAACGTGGAAGTCTCTCTACAGGATATAACCCCTCACACAACCTTTGAGACATACTGACTAGCACAGCAACTAAAGACGTCACCTTGTGACACCGTTCAACAATGCCCGTACCGGTAACAGGTGCGGGCATTGTTTGTCTCTGCCCGCCCCACGAGACGAAACGAAAGGTAGTGCAGCATGGACGGTGAGACTAATGGCAGCCAGGAAATCACGCAGGGTGCGGAGAACCAGGCGCAAGAGCAGCAACAGGAAGACGCGCAGGTCCAGCAAGAAGTGACCGGCACCGACTGGGAGAGGCAGATCGCGGACCGCGACGCCCGCATCACCGACCTCGAGGGGCAGGTGGCAGAGACCGCCAAGAACGCCGAGACAGCTGAGAGCCTTCGCGGCGAGATCGCCGAGCTCAAGGCCCAGGGCGAGTCAGACCGCATCAGCTTCAGGCTACAGCTCGCGGGCGTGCGCAACGTGAAGGCCGCACGTGCGATTCTCGCAGACCACGACAACGACATCGACAAGCTCAAGGAGGCAGAGCCGCGGCTCTTCGAGGGCGACGGCAAGCACGCGGCCAAGGGCGGAGGCGCCGGTGGCACCGGCACGACCGGCCTTCCCAACGCGGGCGCGGCCACCGACTCCGGCAAGCAGCTCAAGCACTGGCGAGACATCGCCGGGCTCACCGACGACGACAAGAAGAAGTAAGAAATGCCCAGCAGCATCGCATACGCACAGAACTGCCTATCCGTTATCGACGAGGTGTACCAGCGTGCCGGGGTGAGCAACAACCTGAACTCCGGCCGCCGCATGGTGCGTGCCAGCCACAACGCTAAGGAGATCCTCATTCCGAAGACCTCCGTCACCGGACTCGGCGACTACACTCGCAACGTGGGCTACAAGACCGGCGCGATCGCGTACGAGTTCGAGACCAAGACCTTCAACTTTCTCCCGAATTCGGGAGAAACACCATTATCCCGAAGTATTGCCCATGGCTCTGCCAACCGCATCGTCGCAGGTGGCAGAGCATTGGCCCTTGGTTTCTTCGGAATAATGTCACCCGAATATGCCGTCCTTCGAAGGCTGGCGCTATCTGCCGGGGTTCAGGAGTTGCCTGATCATCTCCTCGTCGCCTTCCCAGGAGCCGTGTTCGATGGGCACGCATGGGTCCTTGCCGTTCGCCCTGTCCAAGGTCTTTCTCTTCGCCGTGGCGCTCGCCTGTGCGTATACCCTCACGGTGCCCGTGCCCGAGTGGCGCAGGAACAGGGCCAACTCCTCGTCGGTCATGCCGGCCTCCTTCAGGTGCATTGACCTGGTGTGCCTCACGAGATGCGGGTGGACGCGCTCGGGCACCTCGGGACACGCATCCCTGGCCAGCTCGCCGTAGCGCCTCACGAACGCCTCCGAGCAGTCCGGCGACATGCGGCATCTCTCGCCTCCGCGAATGACGTAGAAGAGTGGGTCGTCCGGCCTTCCCTCCGGATGGAAGCGCGACATGTAGTCGTGCATGATGTTCGCGACGCTCTTCCTGATGGGCACGACGCCTGCCTTGTTGCCCTTGCCGGTCACGTAGACCCTCGGCTCATTCCCATCGATCACCAGGTCGCGGACGCGCAGCCCGATGATCTCGCTGTTCCTGCCCGCTATCTCGTACATGAGGACCATGAACGTCCAGTTGCGGTGCTCCGTGCGCTTTGGCAGCCTCGGCTGGGATATGACGGCCTCCCAGGCCCTCTCGCTCATGTGGCCGACGAGTCGGTCGGGATCCCTCTTGCCGACCCTGACCTTCTGGGCCTGCACGAGCAGCGCGGAGCATGCTAGGTCGGTGATTGCCGCATACTCGAGAAAGGACCTTATGGCGGCGAGGCGCTGCTCGATCGTCCTGGTGCCGTTTCCCCTCGTCGTCCTCAGCCAACCTACAAACCCCGCAACGTGGGTGGCGTCAAAGTTGTCCATGCCAGCCGCAAGCAGTCCGTCCCGCCCCAGCCTTTCTACGCCGCCCGGGCCGCCCGTCTCCTTGAGGTACGCGTGGTAGAGCTGGAGCGCCTTCCCATATGACTCGATGGTCCCCGGGGAAAGCATCCGCACCTCCGGCAGGTACTCGCTGAGCCACTTTCCGATGACCGCCACCGCCCTCCTCTCCTTGTACCTAGGCATCGTGACCCTCCTTCCGCATCCTGTCGACCGGTTCCCACGTGTCAAACGTCTTGGGGTCGCCCGGGCCACCGGGAACCATGTGAACGTAATAGAGGGTCTGCTCGACTCGCTCGTGACTCAGGTAGACCTGCAGCAGGCTTATGTTGCCCTCCAGCTCGGCACCCTCCTCCTTCCAGCTGCTTCGCAGCGCCGGGTCGCTCCCCATGGACTACTACAGGGAGCTTATAGGGTCGTACCGTCGCGCCGCGGGCGACCTTGATATGCGGGAGGTCGAGGACTGCCTGGCGCTGTACGGACGTTTCGACTCGCTCCTCGAAATGATGCAGAGGGATTTGCTGTAGTTGGACCTGCGGCAAATCAGGGCCCGGTCCATGCTGAGCTGACATGCGGGAGAGCCGGTCGATGGAAGCTCATGACCACCTCGCACGTGTGCTGAACGACCGTCGCTTCCGCCGTAACCTCTCCGACGCGAGGACTAACTGGCTGGGCGCGAACGTAGACAAGGTGGTCTAGGGCATCCTTCGGTGCTTCGAGTAGGATTTTGGGCCTAGCGTTACTTTCCTCGCGGTGTGCCAAAGCTCCGTATAGCTATCATTTTCGCAGGTGGAGTGCTGTGTCTCTCACTTTCCTCTATTTTCCTGGCTTTGAGTCGCATGCAATACGTTGTGGTAGATAGAGCGGTTCAATGAATGAAGACGCTATGGGCACCCCAGAAGCCCACGTAAACATCCGCGGGGTGCGTGCTGCAGCCGAATGCTTGCGATTCATGTTGCGGCCACTGCGGTATAGGAGTGGACTGCTCCCATTGTGAAAGACTGTAGGGCGTCTTTAGCGGTCGCGGGCACCCGTGCCTACGGCCGCATTTTCTTGCGAAGCCGCCCATGACAGATGCTTGCACAATGCGCGAAAGGCCCAAGATAGATGCCACGCGGCAGGTCCTGCAACATATTCCAAATTCGCTACACACTGTAGAGCGAATTGGACTACCCCAGAAACACGTTCTCGTGGTGCCAGTCTAGGTACTCCCTCGCCGGCCTGAGGATGCTCTGATCCGGCACAACAGCAAGGCGCCTGCCGTGATAGGGGTAGTAGTCCTTACCATTGCCAAAGTCGTCGTGCAGGCGAGGGGAGACCACCACGCGAAGGTCGTCCTCTATCGTGACGTATCCCGAGTCGAAGAGCGCGTGGAGGTCGCTACGTAGCAGGATGCCGTTGTTCACCGCGTTGGGGCCGTCGGCGGCAAACGACTTGATGTGCGCCGCCTGCAGCACGGGCACCGTTCGCTCGCCGGTGATGGCACAGCGCCTGTGATACGCGTCCGCCACAAGCGTGCGGAAGCCGCCTTGGCCAATGCGATGCTTGGACATGCCAACCACAAAGCCCTGTCGGGCGGCGGGGACGCTGCCTTCCAAGTTGGCTGGCGCGATGATTGCCGCAGTCCCGCTCAGCCGCAACTGCACCTGCTCGACAAGGTGCGCTGCGTCGTCTCCGCGGAACGTCTTGCCGGTCTGGATGTACCTGCTCCATATAGACGATATATCGAACCAGTCCGCATCGTCAAAGTAGAAGACGTCAGTCAAGATGATGCTAGTGATATTGACGTTCGCGTCCGGCCTGCCTCCGGAACTCTTGTAGCGCCAGATGGCATCGGATAGCTGCGCGAGGTTGTTCACGCCGTTCTCGGTGCCAAAGGCACGCCATGCCCAGTCGATAGAGGTGGTCGTAGCGGTCACGAAGAAGCCGCCACCCGCTATGCGCCCGCCCTGCGACGCCTTGAGCTTGAAGAGGAAGAGCTCGCCCTCTTGCAGGCTGCGGAAGGACCTTCCGCTCGGCTGCCAGAAGTTGACCTCGCGCATGTCATGGTCTCTGAGGAAGTCGTACCAGCTCCAGTCGGTGAGCCCAACGTACACGTTCATCGCATGCACCTCGATCCTTAAGTCTCACGCAGCAAGGGTAACAAGCCACAATATGAGTCCGCTGAGTCTTTCGGTGGATGCGCAGCTTGCGAAAACGAGGGTGCATGGCGTCCCATGGGGTGGGCCGCTCCTCAGCGCCGGCTCGCGAGGGACTAAGAGCCTGACGAACGTGGTAGAATGCAAGCAATTGCGGCGAAAGGCTTCGGTCGACGTCTGGGAAGGCCCGATGCGTCGGGCTTTTCTTATGCCTCAGAACGCAGCGCTGTGCAGAGGTCAGCTTTTAAACGCTTCGGGACGCATGCGTGCTGGAGCGATTTTTTCTGGCATAGGAAAGCTCAATCTGTTCGACAGTGTTGAACAAATTGCTTGATGATTCTGCGCACCCGTGATTTGATTCCGTCCCACGCAGTCCCAACACACATGTATGCATTTGTGTCCGAGGCCACTGCTAACCTCACAACAAATGCGGCAAACGTCTAGGGACACGGTGACTATGAAAACAAATGGAGTTCAACAGCTGGTCAACCTCCGGGAGGAGGTGCGCCGTGTGCGCGAGTCCATACTCTCGTACGTCGTGCGCATGGACGACATCCTCCTGCAGCAGATCCCGCAGATTCGCGCCGACTACGCGCTCAAGATAGGCTGCTGGGAGCAGGCACTGCTGGAGGCGGAGCTTGCCGAGCGCCGTGCGCGTCGCAGGCTGCAGCTTGCGCAGGCTCAGGCCAACCAAGGCGTGGAGGCCAACATGGACGCCATCGAGGGGCAGCTCGACGCAGAGCTCGCCGAGTGGATGGCCAAAGTCGAGCAAGCGCGCCTCACCTACGAGCAGACGCTCGCATATCTCACTGCCATGACTGGTACCGTACCCGTCACGCTGCAGTTCCACGGCAATCCCCGCAAGGACTTACTCCGTTGCAGCTCCCCGCTACTCCGTTTTAGTCCGTTTTACTCCGTTATCCGCAGGTAGACGACCTAGTGACGGCATCACGCGCGGCCCCTCGGAAAGCGTTCTGCGACCCCAGAAACGAGCCTACTCCATTCTGGTCCGTTCTACTCCTTCATTCGGTTGCCGTCCCGCCAAAGAATGGAGCGTGGGGAGTTCCAAGGACAAAAAATCGCTGGGTACCAGTCAGATACTCCGTTCTGCTCCCTCTTACTCCCTCATCGGGAGAGCGTGTAGTACTGCGAGGGGTCGTGTGTGCTGCTGCCATGCCATTCGAGGATGCCCATGGCGGCGAGCTCCTTGAGCGTCCTGGCGCACAGGCTGCTGCCCTTACCGATGCGCTCTCCAAGCTCCTTGGTGGTCACGCGACCCCTGCCCATGGCGAGCTGCACGGCCGAGATCTGGTAGGGGTTCAGCCTTTCCATCACGTCCTGGCCGATGGAAGCCTCCAAGGTGTCAAACTGCCTCAGCACGCGGGAGGTGGCGCTGTTCTCGAGCGTCAGCTGCACCGACGCGTTGTTCGGCTCCTCGTAGATAGGGTCGTTCAGGAAATAACTTGCCATCTCGTCGTAGATGCGCTGCACGCCCTCGTTGAGCTCGCGCACCCATCCCATCTCCACTAGGGCGCGGGCTATGATGGGGTTGCGGGAGTAGCGCGTGCGCCGCATGTTCTCGAGCGTCACGATGTTGGGGAGTCTGCCCGGCGAGAGGATCTCCATACGGTCGTCGTACATCATCACGCGGATGTGGTCGCCGCTGAAGGCATAGTTGCGATGAGTCACCGCATTCACCAGACCTTCGAACCAGGCGAACTCGGGGTATTCGGGGATGACCTTGAAGCGCCCGTCGTCACCAAGGTACTGGAACTCGCGCAGCTGCTCGGAGATCATGGCCTTCGCCCCGTCGATGACCTTCGGCAGCGGCCCGTCGAAGGTGCGCTCCTTCACGATGTTGAGCCTGCGTCCGGTCCCCATCTTGTTGCCGTCGAAGCGGATCACGCGCACGCGGGCGCACGGGATGAAGCGCGTGGGGTTCTCAGCGAAGATGAGGACGCCGGCGTTGGTGAGGTGCCCGTCCACGAGGAAGCCTCGGCTCCTCAGCACCTGCTCGTCGGGGAGGTCAGTACCGATGTCGGCCTTATAGCGCGCCATCACCTCGGCATCCACGTCCTCTATGGAAGAGCGATTCGCGATCTCGTCCTCGAAGTGCCTCTGGTTCTTCTCGTATTCGAGCGCTAACACCTGCTCGCGATCGAGCTCCACGCTCTTGTCGCCCTGACGTAGGAACACCTTCTTGTCGTTGCGGCGTGAGATGACCCTGTCAGGCGAGGGCTCGACGTCCAGCACGAGGATGAAGTCTTCCCTGCCCGATGATGTCACTACTGGGATGCGCTCGCTGCGTACGTTTGGTCCTGGCGTGCAGCAAGTGAGATGCGCCTGCTCGTAGTCCTCGACATTCTGTGCACCGTTGAATCTGAAGCCGGTGATCTCGCCGCTGTCCTCGATGCCGATGACCAGCTTTCCGCCAGAGGCGTTCGCGAAGGCCACGATGTGCCTTGCCGCATCGTTCGGCTTGATGCGTGCGCTCTTACGGTCGAAATACTGGTTCTCCTTGGTTTTGGCGAAGATGGCGGGGTCGTTCTGGCCAATCGGATGCTGCATAGTACCTCCCGTTTTGTCAGGGATACATTTTACAGCAGCAAAGAGCCCCTTTCCGCTATCGGAGGTGACTGGGCACAATGAAAGGCTCCGTGTTATCCAAGGGAAGAACAAGCCCTGGCCTGCGAAGATAGTCCTACGCGTGTTCCGGCGCCCAGCATTCATCCAGGCCATTCAGGCTCATGTTGCCACATCTGCGCCTCTTCTGGCGAGGACGTCCGAGGCCTCCGCCTCCGTCACGGCACCGTCCGCATAGTAGAATGGCCAGGAGGGGAAACCAGGGACCTATGGGGGGGCATCATGTCTAACATTCTCATCCTCAACGGCGCGCCAAGGAAGAACGGGTCGACGGCGTCGCTCGTCAAGGCGTTCACGGAGGGTGCGACTGTGTTCGACAACCAGGTCCGCAAGGCGTACATCCAGGGCATGGCGTACAGCGTCAATCGGGAGACTGAAGTCGCAGGAGAGTGAACATGCTCAACTCGCGCTTCATACGCTCGCTCTCCATCGACTGGGACGCGGTCCCGCGGGACTCCTACCTGCGGGGCATACTTGCGCTCACGCGGCTTAGCGAGCTGGAGTTCACACACGACATTACCGTGTTCGCCGGCGAAAACGGCACGGGCAAGTCTACGCTGCTAGAGGCCATTGCCGTGGCGTACGGCTTCAACCGCGAGGGCGGCACGCTCAACTTCATGCACAGCAGCTACGACGACGTGTCCGAGCTGCACGAGGCGCTCACGCTCGTGCGCGGGTTCTCGCGTCCCAAGTGGGGCCAGTACCTGCGCGCGGAGAGCCTCTACAACGTGGCGACCCTCGTGAACACCGAGTACGCGGGCGGGCACGTCTCGCTGCCGGACCTGCATGCGCAGTCGCACGGCGAGAGCTTTCTGTCCTACCTTCGCTACGCTCCCAAGCGCAGCCTGCTCATCCTCGACGAGCCCGAGGCCGCGCTCTCGCCACGCCGCCAGATCGAGCTCTCAGGGCTCATCGAGGAGTACGCGGCACAGGGCTCGCAGCTCATCGTCGCCACGCACTCGCCCATCATCCTGGGGGTGGCGGGCGCTCAGATACTTTCGTTCGACGGCGGCAGCGTCCACGAGGTCAGCTGGCGTGAGACCGACGCCGTCCGGGTGCTGCGCGACTACCTTGCCGAGAGGCTGGCCTGAGTCAGTGCCAGTGACATGCTGGATGAACCTCTCGCGAAGTGCTCTTCCGCACCAGGGGCATCCATTTCAAACTCCCTCAGCGTGACAGCTGCCGTTCAGACACTCCCGCAACGGCAACGTGCTTGGGGTTGTCAAAGGCAACCCCAAGCAGGAGTGCGCCAGAGCCTAAAAGGCCGTGGGCGTAGCGCTTGGGTAGCGCTTGGTCGTCAAGGGCGGATTTGGCGGCCAGCCGCAGGTCGGCGTCACTCGTTTATAGATGTACGCATTCTTATGGAAACGTTTCCAAGCGCACCTCACTTGTGCTATAACCACAGTAGTGGCACCGGCGCAACCAACCCGAGGACGCACCGGCTCTCTCCCCATGCCACCTGTTTGCAAGCGTAATGGCCACGTGGCCAACGCCATCCCTCATCTTGTTCCGTTCTTGCCTTGGGGCACTTGTCCCCCTGTTATAAGGAGTTGCTATGACTCGTCCGTCAGATCTTGCGTGGTGGCAGAAGACCATTGCCTACGAGGTCTATCCCAAGAGCTTCTACGATACTGCGGCCCAGGGCACGGGCACCATCGCCGGCATTACCCAAAAGCTGGACTACCTCTCCTCATTGGGCGTAGGTGCCATCTGGATTACGCCCTGCTACAAGAGTCCCATGGTGGACAACGGCTACGACGTCCAGGACTATCGTCAGATAGACCCCTCGTTTGGCAGCATGGAGGACATGGACCAGCTCATCAAGCAGGGCAACGAGCGTGGCATCAAGATGGTCATGGACCTTGTGTTCAACCACACCTCTGAGCAGTGCAAGTGGTTCCAGGAGTCACGCAAGAGCCGCGACAACGCATACGCCGACTGGTACATCTGGCGTGATGCCAAAGAGGATGGCTCGGCTCCCACCAACTGGCGCTCGATCTTTGGCGGTAGTGCCTGGGAGTGGTGCGAGGAGCGCCAGCAGTACTACCTGCACACCTTTGCTCCTCAGCAGCCCGACCTTAATTGGGAGAACCCCGAGGTCCGTCGTGCGCTCATCGACATAGCCAACTTCTGGGTCAGGCGCGGTGTGGGTGGCTTCCGCGTTGACGCCATCACCTACATCAAGAAGCCCGCGGTCTTTGAGGATGGCCCGGCCGATGGCGAGGACGGCATGTACGCAGTGCACGCCGCAACAGCCAACACGCCCGGAATCCTCGACTTCCTCCACGAGTTCAAGACAGCCGTGCGCGATGGTCGCGACATCTTTATGGTGGGCGAGGCCAACGGCGTTGCCGCCAGCGAGCTTGACAAGTGGGTGGGGGAGAACGGCGTGTTTGACATGCTGTTTGAGTTCTCGCACACCCTGGTTCCCCTGGGCGGCAGCGAGGTGTGGTGCCGTCCGGCGCAGTGGAAGCTCACCGAGCTTAAGAAAGCTCTTACGGAAAGCCAAGAGAACACCGCCACCAACGGCTGGTACCCCGTGTTCTTTGAGAACCACGACTCGCCGCGTTGCACCGAGAAGTTCTTTACCTGCAGCGGCCCCATTAGCGACAAGGCCAAGGTGATAGGAACGGTGCTGCTCACGCTGCGCGGCACGCCCTTCATCATGCAGGGCCAGGAGCTGGGATACGCAAACCGCAAGTGGAAGTCCATCGACGAGTTTGACGACCTGCAGACGCGCTCGCAGTACGAGTTTGCCCTGCAAGAGGGCTTTACGCCCGAGGAGGCGCTGGCTGCCTGCAACCGCTTCTCGCGCGACAACGCGCGTACGCCCATGCAGTGGGACGCCACCAAAAACGCCGGCTTTACAACCGCAACGCCGTGGTTGCCGGTGCACGACAACTACAAGAAGATAAACGTAGAGGCGGAGTCTGCAGATCCCAACTCGACGCTCTCGTGGTATCGCAATCTGGCCGCCCTGCGTGCCCAGCGTGACGAGCTCATTAGCGGCAGCTATGAGGAGCTGATGGCCTCGGACGAGCAGATCATTGCCTTCCGTCGCCAGGGGGAGGATAGCGTTGCCGTGGTGCTGGCAAACTTCTCGGACAAGCCCGCGGCGTACGATCCTGCACTGGTAGAAGGCATGAAGCGTTTGATGGGTACGCACGGCAAGACGAAGCGGGGAACCCTGCGTCCGCTTGAGGCCGTGGTGTTTGGCGCATAGGCAAGGCTAAGACGGTAACAATCGACCACCCCGCCCGGAACGGTTTCCCAGGGAAAGTGTTCCGGGCGGGGTGGTCGCATTTTTTTATTCATACAAAGCGAGTCTATGGCTGTTGCGCTTTGGCTTCTCGACCTTTACGTAGACACTCTCGGTAGAGTCTGCCGATTACGAGACCCCAATGCGGCAACCCCACTCTTACTGGAAACGTTTCCACTCACCGGCAAATTTCGTCCGTTAACCTGTGGGGTGCGCTGCCGATGCTCTTCTTTGTATTACAACAGAGCTGGAAACGTTACCAGAAACGTTTCCGATACCATTATTTTCACCTTGGGAGGGAGGCAGTATGACCATCAAAGACGTGGCAGCCTATTGCGACGTTGCGGTAAGTACTGTCTCCCGCGTGCTCAACAACCATCCCGATGTAAGCGAGGACACGTGCGCCAAGGTGCTTGCGGCAATTGCCAAGCTCAACTACATTCCAAACAACAGCGCGCGCGATCTGGTCACGCCCCAGGGCGACTCCATTGGTGTGGTGGTGCGCGGCGCCGAGAACCCCTTCTTCACGCCCGTCATCCGCGCCATCGAGGCGCGTTGCGAGCTAGCGGGCTACACCATGGTTCTCCATCAGATACCTGCGGGCGCAGACGAGGTTGCCGCTGGTGCCGAGCTAGTGCGTTCAAAGCGCCTGCGCGGCCTCATCTTCTTGGGTGGTCGCTTTGACTACAGCCAGCACGAGGCCAATGCCCTGGGCATTCCCTTTGTCTGCTGCACCAATACCAACCAGTTTGGCGACCTTGAGAAGACTGCCTACTCGTCAGTCTCCATCGATGACTTTGCCGAGGGCTTCAAGGCCACCAACCTGCTTGTTCAGCGCGGCCATCGCAGGATTGCCATCCTTCTTGACAGCGTAACCGACCACTCCGTAAGCGAGCTGCGCTATGCCGGCTACTGCCAGGCCCTGGCCGACGCTGGCATCCCACTTGATACGAGCCTCGTGTTCCAGACGGTAGCCTTTAGCATGCCTGCCGCCTTCGAGCGCGTGAGCGCCTACCTGGCTCAGAGCCAGGACGTTACTGGCATCTTTGCCGTGGCCGACACCATGGCCATTGCCGCCATAAAGGCCCTTCACAACGCAGGCCTGCATGTGCCGCAGGACGTGTCGGTGGTGGCCATAGACGGCATAGAGATGTCGCTTTACACCATTCCCACGTTAACCACACTCTCACAGCCCCAGGAGACGATGGGGGAGGAGGCAGTGAGCATTCTCTTGGACGTGCTGTCGGGAACATCACCCAACCGCCACGTGCGGTTGGAAACCACCCTAAGGGAAGGGGAGACCCTTGGGGTTTGCAAAAACTAGGAAAGACGCCGTGTCCTCATACACGGCATGCAAGAGAAGATGCAAAGGAGTACTCATGAACACCAAGATGACTCGTCGTTCCTTTATCGGTGCCGCCGGCCTTGCAGCCGCAACGCTTGCCGCCTGTGGTGGCTCAAGCAGCTCTGGCTCCAGCTCCTCTGGCGCAGCCGGCAAGGTCTACTGGCTTAACTTCAAGCCCGAGATCGATGATCTTCTGCAGGAGCTTGCCAGCACCTATACCGAGAAGACCGGCGTGCCCGTAAAGGTTGTCACCGCCGCCTCTGGTTCCTACAGCCAGACCCTCACCTCCGAGATGGACAAGTCCGAGGCTCCTACGCTCTTTGTCATTGGCAACGCCGCAGGCGTCAAGGAGTGGGGCGACTACGCCATGGACCTCAAGGGCACGGCCATCGAGGCCGAGGCCAACACCGATGCCTACAACCTGTATGACGCAAGCGGCAAGCTGGTCTCGCAGGGCTACTGCTACGAGTGCTACGGCATCGTTGCCAATGCCGATCTTATCCAGAAGGCCGGCCATGACATTGCCGACATCAAGGACTTCGAGAGCCTTAAGGCCGTGGCTGAGGACATCCACAAGCGCGCCAGCGAGCTGGGCTTTGACGCCTTTGTGGCCACCGACATGGACGACAGCTCTAGCTGGCGTGTGACCGGTCACCTTGCCAACCTCGAGTACTACTACGAGGAGCAGGACGACGGTGGCTGGACCGAGTGCCCCGCCTCCATCAAGGGCACCTACATGGAGAACTACAAGAACCTCTACGATCTGGCCATCAACAACTCCACGCAGGATCCCAAGAGCCTGGCCACCGGCGGCCATGATCCCGCAACCGAGTTCACCGATGGCAAGGGCGCGTTCTTCTTCACGGGCTCGTGGGACTACACCACCCTGTCCGAGGCTCAGCCCAATGTGAAGATGCTGCCCTACTACTGCGGCGTCTCTGGCGAGGAGAAGGCCGGCCTTAACTGCGGCACCGAGAACTGCTGGGCCGTCAACGCCAACGCCTCGGCCGACGACCAGCAGGCCACCATCGACTTCATGGTATGGCTGGTAAGCGATCCTGACGCCTCGGCCAAGCTCGTTGAGCAGCTGGGCATCATGCCCTTCACCAACGCCGCCGAGTCGACCAACGGCTTCTTGAACGATGCCGCCGACTACACCGCCAACGGCTGCTACGTCATGGACTGGGCTACCAACTACCAGCCCAACGTGGACGACTACCGTGCCGCCCTGGTGAGCGCCCTCAACAAGTACAACTCCGACCAGTCCGACAAGACCTGGGCCGACGTCAAGACCGCCTTTGTCGATGGCTGGGCAACCCAGTACCAGAAGGCCAACGCTTAGCATTGGTAACGCAACAGAAGGGGCCTTGGGTGGCGGCAACCCCCGAGGCCCCTTCTGCTACGGCCCCAACCGTTTTATCCATCCAAGAAAGGAGCTGAAATGAGCAGGGCAACTACGCTCAACTCGCTACAGCGTTCCACACGTCGCTTTGCGTGGTTGTTCATGGGACCTGTGGTCATCGCCTTTGTCATCGGCTTCGTGTGGCCCTTCATTCAGGGCATCTACCTCTCGTTCTGCAAGTTTCGCATCACCTCTGACGCCCAGCTCATCGGCTTTGGCAACTACCAGGCGGCGTTGGCTGACCCAACCTTCCGCCATGCCTTCTGGTACACGGCACTCACTGCCGTGGTGAGCCTTGTGCTCATCAACGTGCTGGCCTTTGCCGTGGCCTATGCCCTCACGCAAGCCATAAAGGGTGCAAACCTGTACCGTACGGTGTTCTTCATGCCCAATCTCATTGGCGGCATCGTGCTGGGCTACATCTGGTCGATGATCTTTGACGGCATTCTCTCGCAGTACCAGACCTCGATTCTGCTCGAGACCAAGTACGGCTTTTGGGGCCTGATCATCCTCATGTGCTGGCAGCAGATTGGCTACATGATGATCATCTACATTGCGGGTCTGCAGGCCGTACCCGAGGACATGCTCGAGGCAGCAAAGATCGACGGCGCCAACAAGTGGCAGACCCTCTTCAAGGTCACCATCCCCAATGTGATGCCCTCCATCACCATATGCACCTTCCTCAGCCTTACCAATGGCTTCAAGCTCTTTGACCAGAACCTGGCGCTGACCGGCGGCCAACCCTTCATCATCCAGCCCGACGGCTCAACCATCAATACCACCGAGATGCTGGCCTTGAACATCTACAACACGTTCTACAACGCCAGCACGGCAGCCCGTGGCACCGCCCAGGCCAAGGCCGTGATCTTCTTTATCTTGGTGGCAGGGCTTGGCCTTGCCCAGCTTGCCTACACCCGCAAGAGGGAGGTGCAGCAATAATGCCTCACGATCAGTCCCTTGCGGCCGAGCGCCGCAACAAGACCCTGCTTTCCGTGTTGCTTGGCATCGTCTGTCTTATCTGGTGTCTGCCTGTGGTGGCAGTGGTCATCAACTCGTTCAAGCGCAACACCTACGTAAAGACCGAGACCTTTGCCTTGCCCAACGAGCAGAGCTGGGCCGGCCTTGACAACTTCATTAAGGGCATGACCTTTGGCAACTACCCCTTTAAGAGCTCGGTTACCTATAGCGTGATCATCACCATCCTGTCGGTGGCGCTCATTCTTATCTTCTGCTCAATGGCTGCCTGGTACATTGCCCGCGTGAACAGCTTGGCATGTAAGGTCGTCTACTACCTGTGCGTCTTTAGCATGGTGGTGCCCTTCCAGATGGTGATGTTTACCCTCTCAAAGACCGCCGACACGCTTAAGCTCAACACTCCGTGGACCATACCCATCGTGTATTTGGGCTTTGGCGCAGGTCTTGCCATCTTTATGTTTGTGGGCTTTGTCAAGTCCATTCCGCTCGAGATTGAAGAGGCGGCCGCCATCGATGGCTGCGGGCCTTTGCGTACCTTCTTCAGCGTGGTGCTGCCCATGCTCAAGCCCACCCTCATTAGCGTGGGCATTCTCGAGATCATGTGGGTTTGGAACGACTACCTGCTGCCGGTACTTGTACTCGACATCAACAAGTATCGAACCATCCCCATTCACATTCAGTATCTCAAGGGCAGCTACGGCACCGTTGACCTGGGCGCCACCATGGCACTGATCCTGCTTTCCATCATCCCGGTCATCATCTTCTACCTGGCCTGCCAGAAACACATTATCAAGGGCGTCGCAGCCGGCGCCGTGAAGGGTTAGTGAGAGCTATGGCACATGTGAGCCTCAGACATATCAAGAAGGTCTATCCCTTTGCCGAGCATGAACGCAAGGGTCTCTTTGGTCGCAAGAAGAATCAAGAGAAAGAGGCCGGGCACCGCACCGCGCATCTGCAGGTTACCGACGAGGGCGTGCTGGCCGTGCCCGACTTTAACCTAGAGATTGACGACCGAGAGTTTATCGTGCTGGTGGGTCCTTCGGGATGCGGCAAGTCAACCACGCTGCGCATGGTGGCTGGCCTCGAGGAGATAAGCGGCGGAGAGCTCTACATTGACGACAAGCTTATGAACGACGTGGCGCCCAAAGATCGCGACATTGCTATGGTCTTCCAGAGCTACGCGCTCTATCCGCACATGACCGTACGCGAGAACCTGGCCTTTCCGCTCAAGCTGCGCAAGATGCCGCAGGACCAGATTGACGCCAAGGTCATGGAGGCGGCGCAGACCTTGGGCATCACCGAGTACCTTGATCGCAAGCCCAAGGCACTCTCTGGCGGTCAGCGCCAGCGCGTGGCCATTGGCCGCGCCATCGTGCGCGAGCCCAAGGTGCTGCTTATGGACGAGCCACTCTCCAACCTTGACGCCAAGCTGCGCAACCAGATGCGTGCCGAGATCATCAAGCTACGCCAGCGCATTGACTCCACCTTTATCTATGTCACGCACGACCAGACCGAGGCCATGACCCTAGGCGATCGCATCGTGATCATGAAGGACGGTGTGGTGCAGCAGGTGGGCACCCCGCAGGAGGTCTTTGACCACCCTGCCAATCTGTTTGTGGCGGGCTTCATTGGCGTACCACAGATGAACTTCTTTGACGCGCAGCTCGAGCGCGTGGGAGACGAGTACGTGGTGCATGTGGGCGACGCCACAGTGCGTCCAAGTGCCAAAAAGCAGGAGCGCCTGCTTGCGCACAACGTGGGGTCGCAGCCCATTACGCTGGGAATCCGTCCCGAGCATATCACCTTGACTATGGACAAGGATGCCATGCTCACCGGTACGGTTGACGTAAGCGAGCTCATGGGCTCGTCGGTGCATCTGCACATCACCTCTCTTGGCCAGGATATTATCGCAATCGTGCAGACCATGGACGTGGACGGCGATCATCGCGGTGGCTTTGCCTTGGGCGAGAAGGTGGGCTTCTCCTTTGCCGGCAACATGGTGCATCTGTTTGCCAAGGACGAGGACGGCAGCAACCTGGAGTTCTAGCGGCTCTTCTGCCAAGGTACCGTTAAGATAGAAATGTGCCCACAAGAGAGAAGGGGACCCATGACCAAGAAGCTTCTGTATGCCATGCGCCACTGCGAGACCCTGTTCAACGCGCAGCACAAGAGCCAGGGGTGGTGCGACTCGCCCATCACGCCGCGCGGTATCGAGCAGTGCCGCATTGCCGGCGAGGAGCTCATACGTCGCGGGATAACCTTCGATCACTTTTACACCAGCACCTCAGAGCGCTGCTGCGACACCATGGAGCTGGTGTGCCAGACGGCGTTTGGCGAGGTCAAGCCCTACGTGCGTAAAAAGGGCCTGCGCGAGTGCGGCTTTGGCATCTTTGAGGCAAAAGACGACTTTATCGAGCCGGGCTTTGGTGCGGGCGGCCTTGCCATACGCGGCCTTGTGATGCAGGCAGGCGGGGGAGAGACAAGCGAGCAGGTCAACGAGCGCATGATGGCAACGCTCTCTGAGATTATGGCCGACCCAGACACCACCAACGTGCTGGTGGTGGGCTCGGGCGGCTCGCTGGGCCACTTCTTCATGCAGGTAGCGGGAAAGCGACGTCCCACCGCCAACGGCAACTGCATGACCTATGTGTACGAGTGGGAAGACGGTGTCTTTACGAGCATCGAAACCTATCAGCAGGACTTCTCTGGCCTGGACTTAGGCGGCCTTGACGGCTCTGGCGTACCCAACCGCTGGGAGCTCACCGAAGAAGGCCTTGCCGCTCTTCGCCGGATTTAATTAGGGGGCCGCAACGGAAAGGGCCTCGGGGCCGGCCTGTGGGAGACGCAGCCACGAGGCCCCTTCCGTTGCGGCCCATGCTGCTCAGTGCCTAGAGTTCTGTTTTGTTCCCACCACCGTTTGCCGTTGCGCGCAAGACTCCCGCGTGAGCGTTTCAAGCTGCGTCCTACAATCAAAGCATCTATGAAACATCAAACGAAGGAGCTGACATGGCATTTCCCGAGGGATTTCTGTGGGGCGGAGCGGTAGCGGCAAACCAGTATGAGGGCGGCTGGGACCAAGGTGGACGTGGCCCTGCCATGACCGATGTCACCACGGGCGGTACGGTCTCCGAGCCGCGCTACATCACCTACATCGACAAGGACGGCAAGCACGGCAAGATGAAGAATGGCGGAACGCTGCCCGAGGGCGCCAAGTACGCCGTGCTCCCTGAATACCACTATCCCAATCATGAGGCTGTGGACGGCTACCACCACTACAAGGAGGACATCGCCCTCTTTGGTGAGATGGGCTTCAAGCAGTTCCGCATGTCCATCAGCTGGAGCCGCCTGTTCCCCACGGGCCTCGAGCAGTATCCCAACCCCGAGGGCGTGGCCTTCTATAAGGACATGTTCGAGGAGATGCACAAGAACGGCATCGAGCCACTCGTGACCATCTGGCACTTTGACACGCCGCTCTATATCGAGGAGCACTGCGGCGGATGGGAGAACCGCGAGACCATCGACCACTTCGTGCGCTATGCCACGGCCTGCTTCCAGGAGTTCAAGGGCCTCGTGCACCACTGGCTCACCTTCAACGAGATCAACAACACCGTCATGTTCCTGCCCTTCTCCGGCAATACGAGCGACGAGGCCTATGCGGGCGCCTACCAGCACCTGCATCACAAGTTTGTGGCTTCGGCCAAGGCTGTCCAGATTGGCCATGCCATCGATGCTGACAACAAGATCGGCTGCATGATCTGTGGCATCGCCTGGTATCCCGCCACCTGCGACCCCGCCGATATCCTCAAGGCCCAGCACCAAATGGAAGAGGGCGTCTGGTACTGCGGTGACGTTCAGTGCCTAGGCGAGTATCCCACCTATGCCACGCGTTTGTGGCGCGAACATAACGTTAAGCTCGACATTCGTGACGAGGATCTTCTCGACCTTGCCATGGGCACGGTGGACTTCTACACCTTTAGCTACTACATGTCCAATATCGTGACCACCCATGAGGTCAAGGACATGGTCAAGGGCAACTTCTCCGCCGGTGCCCGCAACGAGTACCTGCAGTACTCCGACTGGGGCTGGGGCTTAGATCCCACTGGTTTGCAGTGGTACCTCGAGTGGGCGTACGCTCGCTACAACATGCCCCTGATGGTGGTGGAGAACGGCCTGGGCGCCTACGATACCGTCGAGGCAGACGGCTCCATTCACGACCAGTACCGTATCGACTACTATCGTCCGCACATCGAGGCCATGCAAGCCGCTATCGATAACGGCGTTGACCTGTGGGGTTACACCACTTGGGGCTGCATTGACGTGGTCTCCGCCGGCACCGGTGAGATGCGCAAGCGCTACGGTTTCATCTATGTTGACATGGACGACGAGGGCAAAGGTTCGATGGCCCGCAGCCGCAAGGACTCGTTCTTCTGGTATCAGAAGGTTATCAAGTCTAACGGTGCCGACCTTTCCGACCTGGCCTAAGCTCCGTGGCAGGGGTAGTTGCTAAGAGCTGCCCCCTGTGCCCATACCATATCCGCCACTGAAAGGAGGCAACATGTCCGAGCCTGAAAAGAAGAAATTTCCGCTTGTGCCCCTGATTGCGTTTGTTGCGTGCTGCATTTTGGTTGCAGCCGCCGGACTTGCAGCAACGAGTGCGGGTTTGGTGCCGGTGACCATGGGCACCGAGTCTGCCACAAAGAGCTCGTCGACAGAGTTTCCCTCGTGGGCAGAAGACAGTCCCGCGCTGGCGTCTCTGGTCGAGTACGTTAAGGCCGTCTGTGACGAGTCGAGCGACTATTACGTTCCCGCCGAGGACCGTATAGCCACCTTTGACATGGACGGCACGATCCTCTGCGAGAGGGCGCCCGTCTATGCCGACTACATGTTGCTCATGCATCGAGTTTTGGATGATCCTACCTATACGCCTTCCACGCGTGCCATCTATGTGGCTCGCCAGCTGCGCGCCAATGCTGACAAGGGCATAGTGGCCGATGACCTTGACGCCGCCAAGAATGCCCTCTTTGCGCAAGCCTTCTCGGATATGACGGCCGATGAGTTCCGCGCCTATGCCAGCGAGTTCTTTGAGAACACTGAGGTAGAGGGATTCTCGGGCATGACCTACGCCCAGAGCTTCTATCAGCCCATGGTTGAGCTAATCAAATACCTGCGCGACCACGACTTTGACGTGTACCTTGTCTCGGCCTGCGAACGCGAGGTGATACGTACCATCGCAGGCAGCCGTCTGGGTATTCCTTATGATCACGTCATAGGCAGCGACTTTGGCATGTATGCCACCGAGCAGGGTGCCGAGCTGGGCAACAACTACACGATGGGCCAGGAAGAGGATCTGTACTTCTCCACCGAGCAGATGCCCTCCTGCGCCAAGACCAACAAGTCCGTTTACATCCAGCGCGAGATTGGCAAGCGTCCCATCCTTGCATTTGGCAACAGCTCTGGTGATTTCTCCATGCTCAACTATGCTGCTGGCAATAAGGACTACAAGGGAATGGGCGTGTTCATCATTTGCGACGACACGCAGCGCGAGTACGGCAATCTTGAGAAGGCCAGCGGCTTCCAGCAGGAGGTTGACACCCAGGGCTGGGTGGGCGTCTCTATGGCCAACGACTGGGCCACCATCTACGGCGAGGGCGTAGAGAAGACGGCTCTCGTGGCAGACGGTGGCACGGCGTCGAGCACAACGGCCACTACAGACGAAGAGGAGACAGAAGTGACGGCAGACAACAGCTCCACGTCTAGCTCATCATCTTCCTCCACGTCGTCTAGCTCCTCGTCATCAAGCTCTACAGATACCGAGGACGAAGATCTTGCTGCAGCCGCATAAGCTGTGACGTTTGGGATGGCCCCCGCTGTCACAGAGTGTGATAGCGGGGGCCACTCATTTTACTCAACACGGCCACCAAAGGACATCACGTGGACCTGCATATAGACATAGTTGACGACCTTGCCAGCGATCGCGAGCGGCTTGCGAAAGACCTGCGCGAGTACTTCGACCAGCGTCCCATCAACCTTGACCTGCGCGAGTACGAGAGCGCCGAGCAGGCACTTGTGGCCTTTGAGGCCGGCAAGACCCAGGTTATGTTCCTCGATATCTGCATGGACGGCATGAGCGGCATACAGCTTGCCGAGCGCATCCGTCAGGCAGACCAGCGCGTGCTTATCATCTTTCTTACCACATCCCCCGAGTACGCCTTTGATGCCTTCCCCGTGCATCCCTTTGACTACCTCATGAAACCCTACGAAGTCGAGCGTCTGCACGCGGTGCTCTCGGAGGCCATGCGCGCGTTAGAGATGGAGGAGCAGACCATAGCCATACGGGTGCCACGCGACACCCACGAGGTTCCTCTGAGCAAGCTCTGCGCCATCGAGTCGCGTGGGCACTCTGTAGAGGTGCACCTTACTGACGGGCAGACCCTGCGCAGCATCATGACCTTTGCCGAGATCGAGAAGCTCCTAGCTGACGATGCGCGATTCCTGCGCTGCAACCGCGGGGTCATTGTGAACATGGACCAGGTGTTGCGCCTTGATCGCGACATGTTCAAGATGCGCGATGGCACCATCTTTCCTCTGCGCGTGCGCAATCGCGCGGCGCTCATCTCGCAGTTCTCGCAGTACACCATCTCTAAGATGGAAAGAGCCTAGGTGGGTACGTCCGATTCCATACAGCTCTTTTTGGCCTATGCGCTTGAGCTGGCTATCTTGGTGCCAACTGCCGTCATTGCCTTTATCCCCGTGCACCGCTACCTGCGCCGCGGTCCCGTGTGGACCTACGTCATGTGCGCATTGGGCACCCTTGTATACATAGCGGTAGGGGCCTTGGTCTGTGCGCGCTACAGCCTGCCGTCTTTTTCGCTGCTCCTTATCTCTATGCCCTTCCTGTTTGTGGTATACGCCCTTTTGGTTGACATTAGTCCAAAGAAAACGCTCTGCTGCTTTCTGTTTGCCGTATTGCTGGGCGCGTTCTCAACCGTGTTCGTCAAGTACCTGCTTGCTCCCATGCAGGTGGACACCAAGTCCGGTCCCACCCTGCCTTTGCTCTCGCTTGCCGCAATCTTCATAGAGGCGGCCATGGGCGTGGTCTTCTATGATTCGCTCTCAAAGCGTCTGCCCACCTTGCTGGTGGAGGAGGGCTTGGGAAGCTCTTGGACCTACGCGTCTTTGGCCTTGCTGCTTCTGCTCTTGCTTATTGTGTGGGCGAGTCCCACCGACTACGGCATTCTTATGGAAGGACGCGTGCGGCCTATTGCCATTTCTGCGCTGGCCATCTTTCCCGTTGCGTGCCTGTTCCTGTTTGACGTCATCTGGACCTTGGCTGCGCGCCTGCTAGAGAATGCCAAGCTTAAGCAGGAGAATAGCATGCTGCTTATGGAAGAGCGCCGCTACGGTCAGCTGCGCGACTACATGGACAAGACCCGCAAGATGCGTCACGACTTCAGGCAGCATCTGCGCGTGATAGATAACCTTGCTCGCCAGGACCGCAAGGACGAGCTGCTTGCCTACCTCGACCAGCTGGGGGAGAGCACAGGAGAGGGCAACCGTCAGCTTTGTGCCAACCATGCTGTGGATGCGGTCGCCTCTTTCTACGACGCCGAGGCCAAGCAGCAGGACACGGTCATCGAGTGGTCGCTGCACATTCCCGAGGGCGTCTTTGTCAAGGAGGTGGAGCTTTGCGCGCTTATGGGCAACCTCATAGAAAACGCCCTGCAGGCGGTGGCAAAGCTGACCCCCGAGCGGCGTGAGGTGCGCGTGACAGCGGCCATGATGTCTGCGGCCATGCTGGCCATCTCGGTAAAGAACCCCTATGAGGGCGAGGTCAAGTTTGGTCGCGACGGTCTGCCCACCACGCACAAAAGCGGTCACGGCATTGGCTTGGGCTCGGTTGCCGCTACCGTAAAGCGTTACGACGGGTCCATGGACATAGAGGCAGACAATGGCGTCTTCTCGGTGAGCATCCTTATGTATGCCCCAGCGGAGTAGAATCTGCAAGCAGCGTGGATTGGGGGACCGTCCCTTTTCCACGTTGGCGAAAAGA
>JAFWLX010000258.1 GCA_017510875.1 Atopobiaceae bacterium
CGCGACGGCGTTGAGTCCTCGTTCCTTGACACCTACATGAACGAGAAGCTCATCAAGACCAACCCGTTTGCCACGCTTGACCGCGGCGTTGCTCGCCTGGTCCAGATGGGCGTCGAGGGCGGCAAGTCCACCAACCCCAACCTCGTCTGCGGTGTCTGCGGCGAGACCGGTGGCGATCCCGACTCCATCCAGAAGTACTACGACCTCAATCTTGACTACGTGTCCTGCTCGCCGTTCCGTGTGCCCATCGCACGCCTTGCGGCTGCCCAGGCCAAGATTGCTTCCAACGGTGGCGCCGAGACGGTTCCTCCGCGCGTCTAGTAGCAATCAGCGCTAGATAACGCCCAACAAAAGCAGGGGAGGGCCCACAAGCCTTCCCCTGCTTTTCATGCGGCGCGCCCTTCCGGAGCCCGCGCCACGAAAGAACTTGTGTCGTTCTTGTCGGCAGTCGACTTATTGGCTAGAATACTGCCTTGTGTGTAAACCTATGTGTCGTGCACGGACGGCGGCACCTCTAGAGAAAAAGAGGTTAGACATGGACTACATTCGCGCCATCGAGCGCCAGGACATCCGCGAGGACATTCCCCGCGTGATCGTCGGTGACAACGTCAAGGTTCACTATCGCATCAAGGAAGGCGACCGCGAGCGCGAGCAGGTCTTCCAGGGCGACGTCATCCGCATGAGTGGTGGCAGCTCTCGCGAGACCTTTACGGTCCGCAAGCTCTCCTTTGGCGTTGGTGTCGAGCGTACCTTCCCCCTGCACAGCCCCAAGATCGCCAAGCTTGAGGTTGTCCGTCACGGCGATGTGCATCGCGCCAAGCTGTACTACCTGCGCGACCGCATTGGCAAGGCTGCTCGTATCCGCGAGAAGCGCATCTAGTTTTTGCGTTGTCTGCCTGGGCCTCCTTCGGGAGGCCTTCTTTTTTCACAAGGGATTCTTCTAGGGGAGAGGGGCATGCCATGCCACGGAAAGCGCCGCGCGCCGCATCGGCCAAAGAGGTGGCTGCACTTTTGCATGATGCCCCCTTTGAGGAGACAGAGGCGCTCATCGCCCGTTATGGTGAGGATCCACGAGCCCAGGTGCAAAAGGCCGTGAGCCAGGCCCGGCGCCGCCATGAAGCTCAAAAGGCCGAGCGCGAGCGCGTGCTGGGCATGTATCAGCTGCAGGACAAGCTGGCCGAGGGCGGTGTTGCCCTAGGGGTTGACGAGGTAGGCCGTGGCTCCATTGCAGGTCCTCTTACCGTGTGTGCGGTGGCGCTGCCCCAAGAGCCAATCATCTGGGGTCTTAACGATTCCAAGCAGCTGACCCCTGTGCGTAGAGAGGCGTTGGCAGCGCGCATTGCCGAGCATGCCATAGCCATAGGCATCGCGCACATAGAGCCCGCATCCATAGACGCCACAGGGATGGCTATTGCCATCCGCATGGGCATGGCGCAGGCCATCGAGGCGGCGGGCATCGAGCCAGATGCCGTGCTCATTGATGGCAACCCCGTGCATGTGCATCCGCGTGAGGTCACGCTTGTTAAGGGCGACGCACGCGTGGCTTGCATTGCCGCGGCATCGATCGTTGCCAAGGTGACCCGAGACGCCATGATGGTTGCGTATGCCGAAGACTACCCCGAGTATCACTTTGACTCATGCAAGGGCTACGGCTCTAAGGAGCACATTGAGGCGATACGCACATACGGCCTCTCACCCCTGCATAGGGTCTCATTCTGTGGAAACTTCTTGGAGACGCCTCGGCTGTTCTGACGGGCATACACTCAAAACCAACATTGGTCATTTTTGAATACCGCTCTTGTTCAGCGGCTGTTGCCCAAGGGCATGCAACTCTGACCCCTGCGTCGTTTTTCGTGCGACCTAAGACGTAGTTTCACACAACATCGCTTTGCAATCCTTTTGTTTGTTCGCCACAACGAAAGGAGGGCAATGGTGCTGTGCAGCAAAAGCCAAAGATACAAGGACATGAGTCCACACGACCTTGGCGTGGAGGGCGAGAAGATTGCGGCCAACTTCCTTAAGAGTCGCGGTCTAGAGATTCTTAAGCGCAACTGGGTGTGCCCATGCGGAGAGGCTGACATCATCGCCCGTGAGGGTGACGTGCATGTCCTGGTAGAGGTCAAGACGCGCCTTATGGACCAGATCTGTACGCCTCCGTATCCCGAGCTTGCGGTCAACTCTGCCAAGCGGCGCAAGTACCAGGACATAGCTAGGTGCTACCTTGCAAATGCTGATGCCGACTCAATCAGATTTGATATCGTTGCGATCACCATCTCGGACGGGGGCATTGTGCACGTGCGCCATATCGTCTCGGCATTTGGGAGCGATGCCTGATGGGCGCGTCATCGCAAAAGGGAAGCTTCATGGTGAAGTCGGCGATGATTCGCGGTGCCGAGGCGGTGCCTGTGTTTGTCGAGGTGTCGTGCACCTCGGGCATCCCGGGCTTCTCGCTTATCGGATCGCTTGACCCCATTGTCCAAGAGGCAAAAGAGCGCGTGCGCAGCGCCCTTAACTTCTCGGGATACGAGCTTCCCCGCATGAACGTGACCGTAAACTTGGCACCGGCAGAGATCAGAAAGACCGGCACGGGCTTCGACTTGCCCATAGCGGTAGGAGTCCTTGCCGCGTCTGGACAGATACCCACACGTGACCTTGATGCGTGCCTCTTTGTGGGGGAGCTCTCTCTTGACGGAAAGGTCTGTGCGGTGCGAGGCGAGGTGGCCTATGCGCTTTTGGCCGAGCAGCAAGGGCTCAAGCTGGTGTGCTCCTCCGAGCGGATAGGCTTCAATGGCATAGATTGCGACTGCGGAACACTTGACTCTTTGGGAAGGATGCGCCTGGGAGTGACGGAGCTCTCTGGGCCTCCGGTAGCCGCTGCCAAGAGTGGCTTGGGCGATACGGCAGATTTGCAGGATGCCCTGGACTATCGCGACGTGTGCGACCAAGAGCTGGCTAAGCGGGCCTTGGTCATAGCGGCAACCGGTCAGCATGGGATCATGATGGTGGGCCCTCCTGGTGCCGGAAAGACCATGCTTGCTCGCCGCCTTCCCACCATATTGCCTCCGCTTGACGAGGCTGCGCAGGTGGAGGCCCTGCTCATTCACTCGGTTGCGGGGCAGGGGCCAGAGCGCATCATGAGAGGCGAGCCGCCCTTTAGGGCGCCACACCATTCCATATCCCGCGCGGGGCTCGTTGGCGGGGGCAGACCTGTGACCCCTGGCGAGATATCGCTTGCGCATCGTGGTGTGCTGTTCTTGGACGAGCTGCCCGAGTTTGCCAATAACGTCTTGCAGGCCTTGCGCCAGCCACTTGAGGATCGCTCCATCCGTATTGTGAGGGTGGATGGACAGTACTTGTTTCCCTGCGACTTTATGCTGGTTGCCGCGGCAAACCCATGCCCATGCGGGCACCTGGGAGACACGGGGCACCCCTGCATCTGTGCACCGGCTGTTGTAGAGAAGTATCAGGCACGCATGGGCGGTCCTCTGGCCGACCGTATAGACATGCACATTGACATATCCCGTCCGGACTCGAGCAAGGTGATCGAGGGCGGCTCGGGAATGAGCTCGCAACAGATGCGCGAGCTTGTCATGAGCGGGAGGGAGTTTGCCCGGCACAGGGACCCTTCTCAAAGCAAGCGCGTTAACGTGGCGGACTCCTTTGATCACGATGCCCGCCGTTCCTTTGAGATCATCGCAACGCGCCTGGCCATGGGAGGGCGCTCCATTGCCCGTGCAGCACGTGTTGCCAGAACCATAGCTGACATAGAGCATCACGACCTGGTTAGCAGAGACGACATAGTTGAGGCATGTTCGTACAGAGGGAGGGCCCATGGATAGGCAAGAGGATGGATCAATAATGCGCTGGGAGCTGCATCTGCAGGACGAAGACTACCCACAAAGCGTGAAGCAGATGGAAGAGCCGCCCGAGGTCTTGTATGGCAGAGGCGACGTGACGTCGCTCTCGGGCATGTGTCTGGCGGTGATTGGTGCACGCAAGGCTACGCCTTACGGCCTTGCCGTTGCGTCAATGGCAGGCCGCATAGCGGCCGAGTCTGGCATAACGTTGGTGTCGGGCGGAGCTATGGGCTGTGATGCTGCTGCGGCTCGCGGTGCACTTGATGCGGGCGGTAAGACCATTGTGGTTGCGGGCGTGGGAGCAGACTGCGTGTATCCCCGGTCTTCGGCGGACGTGTATGCCCGCGCACCCGTCCAAGGAGGCGCGGTCATATCGCTTGCGCCCTGGGGGACCGAGCCGCAGAGGTGGGCGTTTCTTAAGCGCAATACGATCATTGCCGCGCTCTCAAGGGCCGTGGTGGTAAGCGAAGCGGGTGCTCGCTCGGGTACCACTAGCACGGCAATGGCGGCAATCAGCTTGGGCAGGGAGGTATACGCCGTGCCGGGCAGCATCTTCTCGCCCGAGTCACTAGGCGCCAACAATCTGATACGCGACGGAGCAAACATCATAGCCTCGGAAAGTGACCTCGAGATGCTCATCTCGCGTGACTTTGGGGTTCTACGCTTGGTGCGCGAGGAGATTGCCACGCCTCGCGGTCGCGTACTCTCTGCTCTTGTGGCCTCGCCCATGCGCGCCGATGACTTGGCAAACCACTTGGGGATGCAGCCACTAGAGATGCTGCGCATACTCTCTGATTACGAGGTGGCGGGCGCCGTGGTAAGGCTTCCCGATGGTCGCTATGCCCCCACAGAGCAGACGCTTCTAGGGACACGCTAGAATAGGAACGTTGAATCTCATTGGGAAGGGGATCCGCAGCAGCGCTGCCGATCCCC
Source organism: Atopobiaceae bacterium (assembly GCA_017510875.1). GTDB lineage: Bacteria > Actinomycetota > Coriobacteriia > Coriobacteriales > Atopobiaceae > UBA1367. The sequence continues at coordinate 4,791 of JAFWLX010000258.1, forward strand.
TTCCCAACGAACGGATAAGCGAAAGGGGCAGGTGCGGTGTCAGAGCAGGTTGTGAGCGTTGTGGGGGGCGGGCTGGCAGGCAGTGAATGCGCTTTGCAGCTGGCTGGGCGCGGCGTACGGGTACGCTTGTACGAGCAGCGTCCGCACGGTGA
>JAFWLX010000259.1 GCA_017510875.1 Atopobiaceae bacterium
GGAGCATGGAAAACAGCACCACGTTCTTCAGAAACACAAGTTGCGCCTACTTCCCCTGTCACAAGGGGGTAGACCCCGCCGAGTTCAACTGCCTCTTCTGCTATTGCCCGCTCTATGCGCTTGGCCCGGCTTGCGGGGGTGACTGGCGCTACACCAAAGGCGGTGTGAAGGACTGCTCGCTGTGCACGCGGCTGCACGAGGGCAACCAAGGGGCCATGCTGGTGAGAGAGCACTTTGATCAGTTGTCCCAGCTTGCGGCAAGCAAGGACGACAGCAGGACCACACCGGGAGAACAGTCGTGAGGGTTCTTGTGGTGGGCGGCTCGGGCAGCGGCAAGTCAGCATACGCAGAGCGGCTGGCCTGCAGGCTCTCGCCGCAGCGCACCTATCTTGCCACCATGCGCAGCTTGGGAAGTGAGTCCCACAAGCGCATAGCCAAGCATCGAAGGCAGCGTGCGGGACTTGGGTTTTGCACAATCGAGTGCAGCGACACGCTTCCCGCCCCAGACGATGGCACGCCCAAAGGCGTCGTATTGCTGGATGACCTTGGCAACCTTGCTGCCAATGCACTCTTTGACGACAGCGGCTCCATGGGCAATGCGCAAGAGGTTCTTGACCGCTTGGAGCAAGAGGTTCTTGCCCTACAAAAGGGCTTCGAGCATATGGTGGTAGTTGGCATCCTAGTGGGGGCAGAGGGTCGTCCAAGCTTTGCGTCAACCTATACCTGGGTGGAGCTTGTGGGGTCTCTCTCCTGTCGTCTGGCCGCACAGTTTGATACGGTAGTCGAGGTGGCAGCAGGCATCCCCTGCGTAGTGAAGGGACAGCCCTTGTGAGTGTCGTGCAGTCCATAATTATTGCCGTCGCATGCTTCTCGGCCATCCCCATGCCCTTTGTGGCGTGGGACGAGCACAACATGCGCTACATGCTGGCAGCCTTTCCCTTGGTGGGAGTGGTGGTAGGTGCGTGCACCTGGCTTTGGGGAAGCTTCTGCACAGCCTTTGGGATAGGACCTTTTCTGCAAGGCGTGGGGTATGCCCTCGTACCCTTGCTGGTGACCGGCGGCATTCACATGGATGGCTTTGCAGACGTGGTGGACGCGCTGTCAAGCCATGCCTCATCCGGGCGCAAGCGCGCCATACTCAAAGACCCGCATGTGGGGGCTTTTGCTGTCATGGGCATCTGGAGCTACCTGGCCGCCTATGCCGCGCTTGCCAGCGAGCTTGACCCAAAGAGCCTGCCAGTATTTGCCGCAGTCCCTGTGGTGAGCCGCTGTCTGAGTGGCATTGCCTCGCTCACCTGGCCGCTTACCAGAAAGGATGGCTCTCTTGCAAGCATGCGCTCAAAGGCGGATGTCAAGCATTCGCTCGTGGTGCTCTTTATCGAGCTGCTTTCAGCCGCAGCATTCATGCTTGTAGCTGATTTTGTGACAGGACGTCGCGCCCTTCTCGCCGCATTGGCAGCTTTTGCCTGGTCCAGATATGTGGCTCTGCACGAGTTTGAAGGGCTGAACGGGGATGTGGCAGGCTATCTCCTGCAGGTTGTCGAGCTAGCCATGCTCATATGCATTGTGGTTTCAGGAAGGTTGGCATAGCCATGATCCTAGTCATAGGCGGAATCGCGTCGGGCAAGCGTACGTACGTGAGGTCGCTGGGGTATGACGATGCGCAGATGGATAGCGACCCCAGCTCTGACCGGCCCGTATTGCTAGAACTTGATGAGCTTCTGAGGGCCGGTGCGCTCGATAGCCAAACAACCAAAGCGCTGTTGCGCAAGGATGTAATCGTCTGCTGCGAGGTTGGCCAGGGAGTCGTTCCCATGGACGCAGGCGAGAGGGCCTGGCGCGAGCTGGTGGGACGCACATGCGCCCTGTTCGCAGAGCAGGCTGAGAAGGTCGTGAGGCTCGTATGCGGCATTCCGGTTGTAATCAAGGACGACCCTGTACCCGTATCTCAAAAGGAGGCCTGCTCATGAAGCGCCTCGTTTCCCTCTTGCTCGTATTGGTTTGCCTTTTGATGCCCTCCATTGCGACTGCCGCTCCCATCGAGCTTGCCGATGGGAGTTACCTTGTGGACGTGGCACTTGACGGCGGTACGGGCCGCGCAAGCGTTACCTCTCCCACCCAGGTCGTCGTAACCGATGGCCAGGCCGTAGCCACCATCGAATGGTCAAGCCCCCACTACGATTACATGCTTGTGGATGGCGAGCGGTATCTTCCGGTAAACGAGAGCGGCAACTCTCGCTTTGAGGTACCCGTATCGGTATTTGACGAGCCCGTTGCCATAGTGGCAGACACCACCGCCATGAGCACACCGCACGAGATTAGCTACGAGCTCACCTTTAGCTCGGCAAGCGTTCAGCCAGCAAAGAGAGGCATGGATGCCACCAGCATGCTTGTCTCCATTGCTATCGTGGCCGCCGTCGCAGGCGTTGTTTTGTTTTTGCGACGCAAACGCCAGTCCTGACCCACGCAAGGTGAGCCGCAACCTACGCATGTTGCGGCTCTATCTTGCCAGGAGCAAACAATTGGGGATGCTCAAGCAGCACTTGGTCCCCATCAAAGCGCGCCTGCGCCGCGTAGCCGCAGCAGTTATCCACATGCCATCCGTAATAGGACCTAGGCTCACGACATAGCTGGGAGAATGCGGACATGATAGTGCCGCCGTGCGCAACCACCACCACGTGCTGCTCCCCCATTTGCTCCGCCTCTCTCAACACCCTGACAAGGGCGCTGTTGGAGCGTTGCATAAAATCCTCCAGCATCTCTCCCTCTGGGCATCGAGCCACACACCCACTCTCGACCCAAGCGCGATACTGCTCGTCATCTTCCATCTCTTGTGCGCTGCGTCCCTCAAAGACACCAAAGTCAAACTCCTCAAGCCCTGGCACAGGTATCTGGTGTGCCGACGGAAAGCAGATGCTTGCCGTCTGCCGTGCGCGAAGCATGGGACTCACGTACACCTTTGGGACCGCAGGATCAACCAAAGCGCGTCCACACTGCTCCTTGCCCCTTTTGCTGAGGCCCTCGTCGGTACGTTTGCCCACATATATGCGACGCTCGTTTCCAGGAGTTGCCCCGTGCCGCATGATAAGCAGGCTCACCATAGGTCCACCTCATACGCCTTGATGGCCGACTCCTCAAACGTGAGACCCCTGTTGTACAGGGAAAGCGCGAGGTCGAGCAAAGCCATGAGACACGTAGTTCCCGTGCCCTCGCCCAAGCGCATACCCGCGTCTACCACAGGTCTGAGTTCCATTTGCTCCATCAACATTGCCGCCGCAGGCTCAGCCGAGACATGCGAGGCGAGCATGGCCATCTTGCATTCGGGCCGAAGCCGCAAGGCACAATAGGCGGCCACAGTACTGATGAGTCCGTCGACAATAACGGGCACCCTGTGCACAGCACCGCCCAAAAACAGCCCGCACATGCCCGCAAGGTCAAAGCCACCGAGTTTGGCAAGCACATCAAGCGGGTCATCTGCATCCGGCGCATTCACCTCAAGCGCACGATTGATGACCAGCGCCTTTCTCCTGAGCCCCTCATCAGAAAGGCCGGAACCACGCCCCGCCAAAGACCCTGCATCCTTGCCTAGGAACGCACAAGCCATCGCCGTAGCAGTCGTGGTGTTGCCAATGCCCATCTCGCCGGCACCAACGAGTCGATACCCCTGGACAGCAAGCTCCCCCACCAGATCGATTCCTGTACGAATGCCCTGGAGCGCCTGCTCGCGCGTCATGGCAGGACCTTGGGAGATATCGCAGGTACCTGCGGCTATATGCCTATCTAACAGGCACGGCTCGTCAAGGCGCGTGAACATGCCCATATCCACTGCAAGAACCTGCGCACCCAATGGCACGCACATGCAACAAAGCGACGAGGTACCCCGTGCCAGGTTTTGCGCAACGCTTGCTGTTACCTCGGGGCCACATTGCGACACACCTTGAGCCACCACGCCATTGTCGGCGCACATCACGGCAACGCAACGACGTGACACATCAACATGCTCGTCGCCCGTAAGGGCCGCGATCTTAACCACGATGTCTTCTAACGCACCGAGCGATCCCACCGGCTTTGCGATGGCATTCCAGCGCTCACGTGCAAGCTGCGCCGCACGGGCATCTGGCTGCGCAATCTTAAGCGTGTCTATAAAAGACCCCATAGGTCAACCATCTTCCTCTGCGCTATCGTTACCTGTGCTCGCCGATGATCTTCTCCATCCAGATTATGTTGCACCAGCGGCCAAACTTGTATCCGCATTTGTGGAACTCGCCGACCTTCTTGAAGCCCAAGTGGGAGTGGAATCGCTCGCTATCTCTGGTAAGGTACTCATCCTCTTCAATGGGATCAGCTATGCAAGCGTAAAGGTTGAGAATGCCCATGTCCTTAAGCTGCCGCTCCAGCTCGTCATAAAGGGCACGACCATAGCCCCTTCCCCGAGCACGGTGATCAAGGTAGATGCTCAGCTCACTCGAATGGCAATACGCTGCCCGTACACCAAGAGGACCCGCATAGGCGTAGCCACAGATTCTCCCCTCATCCTCAATCACGAGGTAGGGGTACTTTTCCAAGGTCTTCTTGATGCGGGCAAAAAACTCCTCAAGCGAGGGGACCTCGTATTCAAACGAGATGGCAGTATTCTCGACATAGTACGCGTATATCGCAAGAATCTCCTGCGCATCGCCTAGCATCGCGCTTCGTATCGTCATCTTCTGCCTCTCTTCACCTGCGTCTTGCGCGTCACAAGCCGCAAACTGCTTCTCTTGGAAACGGCCCATCTATTCGCGACGATTGCCCGAGGCTAGGTAGAGCAGCGCGTTAACAATGGCAACAGCCACTGTAGAGCCACCCTTTCTGCCGCGGGCCACAATGGACTCCACGTCTGTCTCTAACAGCAGCTCCTTTGACTCTACCACGTTGACAAAGCCCACGGGCACGCCTATCACCAGCTGGGGTTTGCGCATGGTGCCGTCTGCCACCATCTCGCAAAGCCTGACAAGAGCGGTGGGGGCATTTCCTATGGCAAAGACGAGCGGGCCTTCCATGCGTGCTGCACGCTCCATACTTACGGCTGAGCGCGTAAGGCCGCGTGCCCTTGCCTCCTGTGCGACGTCCGCATCGCCAATAAAGGTGTGCGCCATGCCACCAAAGCTTCCCAGCACGCGCTTGTTGATGCCCGCAGCCACCATGGTGGTATCGCACACCACATGCGCACCGCCTTGCAGTGCCTCCATGCCCCGCTCTATTGCCTGCGGCGTAAAACAGAGCGAACGCGCAAAGTCAAAGTCAGCAGTGGCATGGATGACCCGCTTTACCACAAGCTCGGTTTGCGGATCAAAGCCATGCGGACCCAGCTCTTCTCCAATGATCTGAAAGCTATGCCGTTCGATGTCGCCGGGCTCCACCACTTGCAAACCATCAACCCTCATCGCAGGCCTTTCTCGATGATGTGATACACAAGATTCATGTCTAGGCTCGCCCGCAATCCGTCAGCCAGCGCATCGTACTGAGCCTGACGATAAGCCCTCATATCCTGAGCATGCGGACTCTGCCCACCAGAAATCTCTATGCCTTTTGCCTCAAGGAGGCCGGCGAGCAATGCCTGGGCAACCTCCGCGCTATCAAAGAGCCCATGCAGGTAACAGCCGTACACACTGCCGCACTGGCAGCCATCATTGCGCACAGAGCCTGCAGAGTCTACCGTCTTGAGTAGGGGCGCACCACCCTCGAGCGTAGTTATGCCCATGTGTATCTCGTACCCATATGCCTGTGCACCCGAAAGCGGCGCAAGCGCGCCCTGCACATCACAAAACTGCGCCGTCGTGCGCACCTGGTGCTTGTCCTTTCCAAACACCGTCCGCACGGGAAGAAGACCCATGCCAGCCACCTCTCCCCCGCCTTCCATGCTCAGGGGATCAGCGATGCTCAAGCCCAGCATCTGATAGCCACCGCAGATGCCCAGCACAGGCACACCAGAGCGTACGGCTTTCTGCACGACGTCCTCTAGCCCGCGCTCGCGCATCCACAACAGGTCGGCTATGGTTGCCTTACTACCAGGCACAATGATGAGGTCTGGCCTCCCTAGCTCGTCCGGACTACTCACATAGCGCACGCCCATGCCCTCGCACACGTCCAGGGCAATGAAGTCGGTAAAGTTCGAAATCTTGGGCAACCTTATCACGGCCACATCCACAGCCGATGTCCGCTGACGCACAGCAAGCCTGCTCGACACGCTGTCCTCGTCATCCAAATCTACCTGCAGGTAGGGCACCACACCTGCCACAGGAACGCCCATGCGCTCACGCAGGATGGCAACGCCCTCGTCAAAGAGCGAGGAATCGCCTCTAAACTTGTTGACCACCGATGCCTTCACCATGCTGCGCTCATCATCAGGCAGCAGCATCATGGTGCCTATGAGCTGGGCAAACACGCCGCCTTTGTCAATGTCTCCCACCAGTAGCACGGGCGAGGCGCACATCTTTGCCACCCCCATGTTCACGATGTCGTCACGTAGGAGGTTGAGCTCGACGGGACTTCCTGCACCCTCGATGAGGACCATGTCGTACTCCGCGGTTAACCGCTGGTAGGCCGCTTGAATGTGCTCGCGCAGCTTGTGCCTGAAGGCAAAGTACTCGCGTGCGGGCATGGTGCCAATGGGCCTGCCGTCAACAATCACCTGACTTCCCGTATCGGTGGTTGGCTTGAGCAGAACGGGATTCATAGCAGCCGTAGGATCTATGCCTGCCGCCTCGGCCTGCATGGCCTGCGCACGGCCAATCTCGAGCCCCTCGGCCGTAACGGCCGAGTTGAGCGCCATGTTCTGCGACTTGAAGGGCGCCACGCGATATCCGTCCTGTGCCAGCACGCGGCAAAGGCCCGCCACCAGCAGGCTCTTGCCCACACCCGACATGGTTCCCTGGACCATGAGCGGCTTTGCCGTCATGACGCCACCTCCTTAAGCGCTTGGATGAAGAGCGCGTTTTGCTCGGCCGTCCGCACTGCAATGCGATGCCAGCACTTATCCAGGCCCACGTAGTTGTCACACGAACGTACCAGTATGCCATGCTCGAGAAATGCGTCGCATAGGTTGCGCGGCGCCTTGAACAAAAGGTAGTTTGCCACGCCCGGCACTACCACCATTCCCGCAGCTTCAAGTGCCTGCGCAAGAACCTCTCGCTCACAGGCGATGTAGCTCCTGCTATCCGCCAGATAGCCTCTCTCGGAAAGGCAGGCAACTCCCGCCAGCTGCGCAGGAACCGACACGGCCCACGGCTGGCCCGCACTGCACAGACGCGTGGCAAGCCCCACATCCCCGTAGAGCGCATAGCCCACACGCAGGCCTGCCAAGGCAAAGGTCTTGGTAAGAGCCTTGACAATAACAAGGTTGGGGTAGATTGCCAAGAGGTCGTTGGAGCCCTGATGCAACGTAAGGTCTATGAAGCACTCGTCAAGCACCACTGTCGCATGGGCGGCACGCGCCGCATCAAGGCAGGCCAGCAGCACCTTGCGGCTCACGCCAAGTCCCGTTGGGTTGTTTGGGTTTGCAAGAAAGACCACGTCTATAGAGCTGTCTATTGCCTCTGCAAAGTCATAACCCACCGCAAACCCATGGCACTCGTCAAGCAAGTGATAGGCGACCTGGGCCCCCACCTGCTCCAAAGACTGCTCGTAGCCCGAGTAGCCAGGTGCGCACACCAGCGCCTTAGCTGGCCGCAGCACTTGGCAGATGCGGGCAAAGGCATCGCTGGCACCCGCGCACGGTACCACCTGCGCAGACAATACTCCCTCGAAGGTGCAGATAGACGACACAAGGTCGCGGCAGGAGGGGTCGGGATAGTTTGCAAAGGCATCAACGCTCTGGCGCAACACCCCACGCGCCACATCGGGCATGCCCAAAGGGTTGAGGTTTGCCGAGAAGTCCACGCAATGCGGATGCTCGTAGATATTGCCGCCATGCTCGAACCGTCTCATGCGAACCCACCTATGCACAGGCACACGATCAGCGCCAAAACCGAGGTAACGGCCAAGAGCCTACAGGCAGAAACGATGTCTCCCGGCTCGATGGGCCGCGTGTTATCGCCAATAGTGGGTTTGTCGTGCACCACCCCAAAGTAGCTGGCCGGTCCCGCAAGCTGCACGCCTAGCGCACCGGCGCAGGCTGCCTCGGGGTATCCGGCATTAGGCGAGGCATGTCGACGACTGTCGCGTCGCAAAATCCGCCATGCTCCTGAGCCATCCAAGCCCACCAGCGGTGCCGCTAGGCACATGAGCAGGGCGGTAAGGCGTGCGGGCACCCAATTGAGAACGTCGTCAAGACGTGCCGCAGCTGTCCCAAAGTAGCGATAGCGTTCATTCTTGTAACCCACCATAGAATCCATGGTGTTGGCCGCCTTGTAGAGCACGCCACCTACGGCACCAAAAAGCGCCATAAACAGCAGCGGTGCCACCACGCCATCGGAGGCATTCTCGGCTACGGTCTCGACGGCGGCGCGCGTCACGCCAGCCTCGTCCAGGTTCTGCGTGTCGCGCCCCACGATCATCGACACCGCCTTGCGTGCCTGAGCTAGGCCCTCCTGCAGCAACGCGTCATGTACGCGCATGGCCTCTATGCGCAGCTGTTTGGCGGCAAGCATCTGATAGCACACAAAGGTCTCGGCGGCAAAGCCAAGCACCGACGAGATGCCATAGGCAAGACGCAGCACCAGCATGGCGCAGACACCAGAGATGCCCAGCACGAGCATCACGAGCAGACCTCCCGCAAAGCGAAGCCCCTGTGGCGACTCGTCGCATGCACTGCGCAGCATGCGTTCCAGCCACGAGATGAGCGAGCCTATGAGCCGTATGATATGCGGCATGCAATACGGATCGCCAAACAGGGCATCAAGTACAAAACCGCAGGCAAGAGCCACAAGATGCAGGGCAGGCGCAGGTATCACAACACACCACCAGCCCTGCCAAAGGCCGCGCAGGCCTGCACAAAGCGTATCGCTGCATCAGGATTTCCATACAGATAGAGATGCGGAAAGCCCGCATGCAGGCTTGGCGTGCTTACCACGCAGTCCCAACCTCGCGAGCTCTGGGGCTTTTGTGCCCAATAGCCGCTTCCCTCGTGCTCACTTTTCCAGTAGTGAAACTCGTGCGCACGCAAGTGCTCGCCCTTGTGTGCCAGCAAACCGTCTTCACGCGCCGTCAGCTCCACATATCCAAAGTTGCCCAGCCTCGAGGAGCGGTACGCCCTACCAGGCAGTACACCAACCATGGGCCAAGGCACTCCGCTGTCATCCTCAAGCACCTCGTGCAGATACAAAAATCCACCGCACTCGGCAATGGCAGGCATACCCTCAGCAAGGGCGGTCCTAATCTGGACTCGCAAAGACGTATTCTCGCTTAGCCGCCGTGCATGAAGCTCGGGATATCCCCCACACAGATAGAGGCCACTTGTTCCCTCTGGCAAGGCTGTGTCTTCAAGCGGGGAGAAGTATGCAATACGCGCGCCAAGCTCCTCAAACATCTGAATGGTAGCCGCATAGCAAAAGTCAAAGGCGGCGTCACGCGCCACCGCAATGAGCGGCGCATCCTTGCATGACGCGGGAAGCACGCGAGGATCGTAGGCAAGGTACGGAGCGGACCGTGCAATCTGGAGCAGGGCATCTATGTCCACGCACTGCTCCAGGGTGTCGCCAATAAGATGGACGCGATGCTGAAGGTCAGCAATCTCTTTTGCGCTCACCAGTCCCAAGTGTCGGCTCTCAAAGTGGGCATCCTTCACATGGGGCAGATAGCCAAACACAGAGATGCCCGTCTCACGCTCTACCGTCGCCTTCAAAGCCGGATAATAGCCTGCAGACACGCCATTAAGCAGCACACCCTCAATGCAAGATGGTGTACGAAACTGCAGGAAGCCCAGAATCTCGGCAGCCACCGAAAGGGCACGTCCCCGCCCATCCACCACCAGCAGTACGGGCGTGTTTGTAGCACGGGCCACATCAAAGGACGAAGCATCAGCAGACTGTGCGATACCGTCGTAGTAACCCATAACGCCCTCGATGACGGTCACGTCACTAGTCTGCGCGCCAACGGCAACCTGCTCACGCACTAGGTTCTCATCTGCCAAGAACAGATCGAGATTACGCGAAGGAGCACCCACCACGCGCTCGTGAAACATGGGGTCGATGTAGTCAGGCCCGCATTTGCAGGCCTGGACCCTAAGGCCCCGGCGCATGAGCGCGTAAATCAGACCACATGCAACCGTGGTCTTGCCCGAACCACTTGACGTTCCCGCAACCATGACCCGTGGCACCACAGCCTGCATAGATTACCTCCTTCCCAAAACTGCGTTCAAGCATACGTCAAACCGCAAAGAAAACCTCATGCAAACGCGCCCTTGTTCGTGGGTCCGCGACCCTCTAAAGCAGCGGTACGACCGTAGAGTCGCACCAAAGGAGCCTTGGTACATGGACAACATCAAAACATCCAGCTTTTTTGTCACGATTTAGTGACAGATTCGCCGCTCAAAAGCGACTGCCTCGGCGCAACAACTTTTGAGTGGCTTATTTGTCACGAATTGTTGACAGATTTTGCGCTCAAAAGCGATTGGGGCAACGAGGCACTTTAGGGCGGCCAATTCATCAAAGCTTGTTGATGGATAAACCGGTCAGGGAGATGCCAGCGCTTTCGGACGACTCAATCATATATCTATCACGTCCCCATGCTTATCAGGTACACGGGATTGGCGGCTTTCATGAGATGGTAGCTGCCTGTCTCCACGCTCTTGGTGACGCCAATCTGCACGACCTCCACCTGCTTGAGGGCAAGGTTGCGCGCGCAGGCAAGCGCATCGCACAGCGTCTCGAGCGTGACGCATGCAATGCATATCCTTACCTGCGGGTTTGCCTGCAGCGCACAGGTAAGGATGTCATGCAGCCGTCCCGAGGAGCCCCCCACAAACACGCTGTCGGGCTGGGGCAGACCCGCCAAAGCCAAAGGGGCCTCGCCTTCCACAATCCGCAGGTTAGAGAGAGCAAACCTCTCTTTGTTTGCGCGCAGCAGAGAAAGCGCCTCCGCATCCTTCTCTATGGCCAGCACCAATCCCTCACGTGCAGCCCGTGCCGCTTCCACCGAGACCGACCCCGTTCCTGCGCCAACATCCCACACCACGCTCTCAGGCCGCAAACGAAGCTTGCAGAGCGCACCCTCGCGCACCTCCTCTTTGGTCATGGGAACGTGGCCACGCACAAACTCATTGTCGGCAAGATGCGGAGTGGCCATGTCCCGCCTCACGGAGCGAGGATTTTGCACGAGCATCACCGACAGCGAGTCAAAGCTCTCTTGCGCAAGCTGCTCGGCCGTACCCCGCACTATGCGCTCGTTCTCGTAAGACAGACGCTCCCCCACAGCAACATGCGTCTCACCCAAGCCTCGCTCCACAAGCTGCTGGCAGATGCCTTGGGCCGTGGTGGCACCACCCACCAGCACAAAGGTCTTCTCGTGAGACTGCACGGCACCTACCACATTGCACATGCGGCCATGCGCCGAGACAACATGTACGTCCTGCCAGGGCGTGCGCAGCTTGGCGCATAGATACGAGAGGGACGATATCCCTGGGATGACCTGCACGTCAAAGTCATCCAAATGGGAAAAGAGCGAGGTGGCACCGCTAAAGAAGCCGGTATCCCCGCTCATAACCCCGCCAGCCACACGCTCGGCACAGCTCCTAAGCTCTCGCTCGATGTCTGCTGCAGCCACAAGACATACTTTGCGCGCCGGGCTGTCTACCAGAGACGAGATGATCCGATAAGACCCTATGATCAGCTCGCATTGCGCGAGCGCAGACTGCGCCTGTACCGTCAGCGTCTGAGGATTGCCCATACCCATGCCAATGACGTACACCTTAGACACCATAGCGATCCTCCAACAGCGCCATTGCCTCCTGAACCAAAACGCCATCATGCTGGGGCGGCCTCTTGACAACCAAAGCCTTCACACCACACTGTTGCGCTGCCTCAAGCTTCTGCGCAAACCCACCCGCTGAACCCGACTCCTTGGTCACCAAGTATGAAATATCCAGCTCATGCATCAGCGCAGCATTGAGCTCCACAGAAAACGGACCCTGCATGGCAACGATATGACTTACGGGAATTCCCAGTGCCTCCACCTTGGCAAGAGAGGCTCCAACAGGGAGGATGCGCACATACAGGCGCTCCGCGTAATCGGGCAGCCGCCGAGCAAAAGTTTCGAGCTCCTTGGTGCCTGTGGTCAGCAGCACGTTTCCCCTTGTTGTGGCAAGATGGTCCGCAGCCTCACGCACGGTGGAAAAGGCCAACACGCCTTCATGTGCCCCGTAAGCAACCTGCTCCTCGCGCACCACACGCACCACATCAAGAGAACAATCGCGCGCCAGCTTGTCAATGCTGTCAGAGATATGCTCCGCATACGGATGAGTGGCATCAATGACGCAAGAAAAGTCATGCTCTTGCACAAGGCGCATCTTTTCGTTTGCGTCAAGCGGACCTAAGACCACGCTCACATGATCGTTGCCTTCTACCAGACTTGCCCCATAATCGGTTGCGGTGCATGCCACCACATCGCATGTTCCTCGTGCCGACAGCCACTCGGCAAGGATGCGCCCCTCAGAGGTGCCCCCAAACAGCAAGACCTCCATCTAGGCCTCCCTCTGCAGGTATCCGCGCGGAGTCACCATACGCCCGCCCTTGACAAAGGTCTGGGAGTTGCCCACAAACACGCAGGTGAACATATCAACCTGACGCTCACGTAGCTCGCCGAGCGTCAGCAGCTCGCAACGCTCGCCCACACGTCCCACATTCTGCGCAAGGCCGCACACGGTGTTGGGATCCTTGTACTCAAGCAGCACATTGCAAGCACGCGCAAGGTGGTTACGACGCTTTTTTGACCCCGGATTGTAAAGGCTGATGCAAAAGTCCGCCTGAGCGGCCGCGCGAAGGCGCTCTTCTATGAGACTCCAAGGTGTCAAAAGGTCGGAGAGCGAGATGGAGCACCAGTCATGCATGAGCGGAGCACCTAAAAGTGCCGCGCCCCCATTTGCCGCAGAGACGCCCGGTATCACCTCAATCTCTACACCGTACTCATCGGCAAGCTCCAGCAGAAGGCCCGCCATACCGTAGATGCCCGGATCTCCCGAACACACAACCGCAACGCGTTTGCCCTCCGCCGCCATTGCAAGCGCCATGCGACAGCGCTGTACCTCACCGCGCATGGGCGTCTCCACAAACTCGGCTCCAGGATACAGGCCACGCACAAGCTCCACGTAGGTCGTGTAGCCCACGATAACCTGAGCCCCAGCCAGCGCTTTGTGCGCACGCAAGGTCATGTCGTCAGCCCCGCCAGGACCAAGCCCCACGCAGACAAGAATCTTCTGGTCGAGGGACGCATCCTCTCCAGAAGCCTGATCAAAGGAGAGCGAGGGCGGCTGGACGGCCAATGCGCAGGTCACACCAGAGGCGCTACGCTTGCCCAACAGCAAACGCGCTCCCGCTGCACACGCAGCCCGCTCGCACACGTTTGAGACACCAACCGTCCGCCTTACAAACTCAGACGACGAGAAGTCGCCCTTAACATCTTGTAGCTCTTGAGCGCTATAGAACAGGAGATCCCACCCTCGCTGTGCAGCAAGTGCGAGCAGCCCGTCTTCTTGGGCCTTGACGTCAATGGTGGCAAGCGCACGCACTGCCTGAGGGGCAACGTGAGCCTCGGCCAGACACGCATCAACAAGTTGCTGTATATCCTGTGCCGAGGTGCCTCTCTTGCAACCCACGCCCACCGTCACAATCTTGGGAACCAAGCGCAGCGTGTGCCCAAACGGCTGCCTATCCGAATCGAGCGAGATAGAGATACCCGTTATGAGGGCATCGTCGTCTCCCTCGTCGACAGCTGTCAGTCCAGAGGGAAGCTTTCCCTCTACAGGAAAGTCGCTTGCAAAACCTACCTTCCCACCGTCTAGCAAAAGCACACTCACACGCTTCGCCTCAGCGCGATCCAAGATGATGCACCCGTTGCGCGACGCCCACTCGTCCACGGCAAAAACCGCATTGACGTCGGTGGCCGTGGTCACAACCGCGCGACACCCAAGGTGCTGCTCCAGCACGCGTGCAAGGCCATTGGCTCCTCCCACATGTCCGCTCAGCAGGGGTACGGCAAAAGAGGCGGCCTCGTCAAGGCACACCACGGCAGGATCTTCAAACTTGTCGTGCACATACGGCGCAATGTCCCGCACGGCAATACCACAGGCAGACACAAACAGCAACGCAGCGCCTTGCGCAAAGGACGTGCGCGTCCAAGAATCGAGGGAATCGTAAGGTTGGACATCCGCCTCATCCGCAAGATGCTTGGGAGCAAACACCTCCACGGCATAGCCCGCCTCGCCCAGCAAGGTGCGCACACGCAGAGCCGTACCCACACCCCTGCGCGTGAACGCTATGCAGCGCACGTTTGTCAACACCGCTCGTCCTCCATCCCATACCATACGCATAGTCTGTACCCGTCGCACCAAAGTTATGCATCCCTTATTAAGGAACTCGTTCCTTACACTAGTCACTCTGCCGCACGATACCCATGAGAGAAGCCCGCATCGTAGAGCTTGGAGCGCGTTGCGCATGCCTCTAGACAGGCACCTACCACGACAAGGGCGGTCTTGGTCACGTTGTGTTCTGCCCCGCACGCGGCAAGCGTACCCACAGTACACCGATAGACGGCCTCATCTGGCCAAGTGGCACGCACCACGATGGCTGCAGGAACCGATGCGTCGACACCACCTGCAAGCAGCTCTTCCTGTGCTCGCGCGAGCAGGCTCGCAGAAAGAAACAACACCATGGTCGAACCATGGGCCGCCAAGCTTGCAAGGTCCTGGCCCTTGGGCACAGGCGTGCGGCCCGCCACCCGTGTGACGATAACCGACTGCGAGACTTCGGGAACCGTATACTCGCAACGCAACGCCGCCGATGCACCAAAGAGCGATGACACTCCTGGCACCACCTCGTAGGGAATTCCCAAACGGTCCAGCTCGTCCATCTGCTCGCCGTATGCGCCATAGAGTGCCGGGTCGCCTGTGTGCAAGCGCACGCACAGCTTGCCCTGCCTGTGGGCGTCAGCCAGCACGTCCACCACCTCACCCAATGTCATGCGCGAGGAGTCGTAAATGGCGCAGCTCTCGTCACATAACTCCAGCAGTTCGGGATTGACCAGCGAACCTGCATAGACCACCACATCTGCCTTGGCAAGCAGCCGCGCACCGCGCACAGTGATGAGGTCGGCCGCACCAGGACCAGCACCTACAAAGTACACCATCCGTCTCTTACCTCCCCAAGGTGTCGAAGCAAGACAAGCTACGACTTGCACCCAAACGGTCGCTTTCACAGACCGGGCAGCGCGCTCTTGGCAATCGCGTGGATTGGGGGACCGTCCCCTAGTCCACGCTACACAAGAGCGAGTCTCATCCCGCGTCGTCTTCCCCGCAGCGTGGACTAGGGGACGGTCCCTCAATCCACGCGTCCTCAAACGCATTGCCACACGAGAGCATCTCTCCCGCTTGTGCCGTGGCACCGATAAGGCCGTAGCGATTGGAGAACACAATGGCCTCCACCTGCATGTTCTTGCCAGCCCTCTGGGCAAGGTGCAAGGCGATGCGCTCCATAAGGCTGTCAGCAACCTGTTGTTGCGACCCCTGTTCCTGCAGAATCTCTAGCATGGCATCGGTTGTCGGCGCATCCATGATGTCTGCCACCACCTGCAGGCCCGCACCCGCAAGCGCCGCATGGGCCGCCATCACCTCGGCCCTGCAGTCTGCAACACGCGAGTGCGTGTTCATGACTCCGGCAGCAACCTTTACCAGCTTGCCCAGGCTACCCACCAAAAGCATCCGAGCAAACCCGAGGCGGGCCGCCTCGTCTATGGTTGCGCCAATATAGTTTGAGCAGGTGACGGCATCTGTCACATCAAGACCCAACACCCCTGCGGCAAAGGCCCTGCCGTAATTGCCGGGCACCACCAGCACCTGTTCATGCCCCGCTGCCCGTTGCATACGCAGCTCAAGCTGAATGGAAGAGACCATGGCCTCCTCGCTCATAGGCCGCACGATTCCGCTGGTACCAAGCACCGAGATGCCACCCTCTATGCCCAGACGCGGATTGAAGGTCTTGGCAGCCAGCTCCACCCCTTGGGGGATGGAGATCACAACCGCAAGGCCTTCCGTATATCCCTGTTCCTGGGCAGCTTGCCGTACGGCCTGATCGATCATGGCACGTGGAACCGAGTTGATGGCTGCCGACCCAACAGGCTGGTCAAGTCCGGGCTTGGTAACGCGCCCAACGCCCAGTCCGCCATCGATGGTCACCCCCGTTGTGTTAGCGCGCGTCACGCGGGCAAACACCTGCACGCCATCTGTGACGTCGGGGTCATCACCTGCGTCCTTTTGGACCGCACATTGGGCCCAATCCTCCCCTTGCTCAACCTGCTCTATTTCGAGAACAACGCAAATGCCCGCCGGCGTCTTGACCTCAACGCAGGAGGGCACTGTGCCACCAAGAAGAAGCTCGGTGGCCGCACGCGCAGCAGCTGCTGCGCAGGTTCCGGTGGTGTAACCACAGCGCAAGACCTTGCCGCCGGTGCTTATGTATTCCTCCAACTTGCGCACGGCTTTACTCCTTGTGTTGCAGCCCTACGTCACAGGAGCGCTCCTCGGCGCCGCATGGTCCTAAGGACGCACGCCCATGGCTCGCCTTCGTGCCCGCATGGCCAACGGGCAGGCAGATGTTGCCCGTGAGGGGGTCAAAAGTACCAGGCTCAAGATCAAAGAGCCGGTCGATAACCTCGCAAGTCACAATCTGCGTAGGAGAGCCCTGTGCCATAACGGCTCCGTCCTTTATGCATACGAGCCAGTCGGACACCTGGCGCGCCAGCGAGAGCTCGTGGAGAGACATGATGATGCCAAGGCCGCGCTCCTTAGCCAGATGGCGCAGCACCCCCAGCAGCTCAATCTGATAGCGAATGTCCAGATAGCTGGTGGGCTCGTCAAGAATGAGCAGCTGCGGGTCCTGGCAGACGGCGCGCGCGAGCAAGACGCGCTGGCGCTGGCCGTCTGAGATGCGCATGAAGTCGCAGTTGCGCAGATCGCACACGTCCAAAAGCCTCATGGCATCCTCAACTACCGCAAAGTCTGCCTCGCCAAGCACCCCCATGCGACCCGTGTGGGGATGACGGCCCATCTGAACCACGTCCTCGCAGGTGAGTAGCTCGGTACGCGGTCGGTCGGTAAGCAGCATCGCACGAAGCAGCGCCTGCTCGCCCACAGTCAGCTTGTCCAGGCGCCTGCCGTCAAGATATGCGACGCCACCCAAGGCGGCAAGCTGTCCGGCCAGCGTCTTGAGCACGGTGGACTTACCCGCGCCATTGGGCCCTATGAGCGTGACAATCTGTCCGCGCCTTACTTCCAAATCAACAGAGCCAACCACACAGACGCCGTCATAGCCCGTGCTCAGGTTGACCGTAGTCAGTAGGGCGTCATCAGAGCCCGCGCGTGCGCCCTTCATGCTCGCCCCCTTTGCCTGCCCAGCAAAACGCTCATCACAACGGGAGCACCCAGTATGGCTGTAACCGTAGACACCGAGAGCTCGGTGGGCGCAAAAACCGTGCGTGCAATGAGGTCGCACAACAGGCAGAACGCCGCACCACCCAAAAAGGTACCGGGTACCACAACAAGCGGCTTTGACGTGCCAAGCAGGCGCCGCACCACATGGGGCACGGCTATTCCCACAAAGCTGATGGGACCGGCAAATGCTGTGACGCACGCCGCAAGCACGCTTGAGAGCACGATGATGGCAACACGCAGACGCATCACGTTTACTCCCACGCTCTGCGCATAGGCCTCCCCCAGCTGATAGGCACCCATAGGCTTGGAGAGAAGAAACACCAGAAGGCTCGCCAGCACAACCACCACAAAGACCGTACGCACATCTTCCCAGCTAGAACCCGAAAAGCTGCCAAGCGACCAGTTTCTTAGATTGACAATGCTCGCATCGTTTGCAAAGGTGACCACAAAGTCGGTGATCGCGCCGCACACATAGCCCACCATCACACCTGCAACAATCAGCGTATTGGGAGCCTGCGCGCGCCGGGACACGAGCAGCACAAGCAGGGTCACGACAAGAGACCCCAACGTGGCAGCCGCAACCGACATCCATGACGTCACCACACCAAGTCCGCCGATGCTCACCAGCAAAAGGGCCACCGCAAGCTTTGCCCCACTCGAGATGCCTAACACATAAGGTCCGGCAATGGGGTTGTTGAAGAAAGTCTGCAGCAGGAGGCCCGCAAGCGCAAGGCCAGCGCCCAAAAGGGCTGCGCATATCAGGCGCGGAAGCCTGATGTCCCATATGACTTGGGCATACGTCTGCGTTCTGTCCCCACCAAACAGGGCATCTGCCAGCTGCGCAACGCTTACGTGCACGCTTCCCAGGCAGAGGTTGGCCACCGCCAAGAGGGCCACGAGCACGCCAAGCCCCACAAAGGAGACAAGGTATCGCCGTGCGCCCAGCACGGGTCCCTGTTGTCCTCCGCTGCCTGTCACGAGAGTCGCCTTAGGTACGTCAGACCGTCCTCGTCACCACACAGCACATGGTTGAAGTCGGCAATGATATCGCCCGTGCGGATCATCTGCTGATACATGTTCTGCTCGGTAACCCACACGTCACCCGAACGCACCGCCTTGAAGTCGGCAAGCAGCTTGTTTCGCGCGATCAGCTCGTCAAGCGACGTGGGGCCGTTGTCGATAGTGGCGTTGTACACAATGACATCGGCATCCTTAGCCTGGGCATAGAACTGCTCCATCTCCATGGTGGCGCTGCTTGAGCCTGCCTCGGCCGCATCCAGCGAGTCAAATGCATAGGTGCCGCCCGCCTGCTCGATCATCTTGGTCACGTAATCGCCGGGCCGACGCACAACCGCCATCCCATTGGCGTTAAGGTAGAAGTAGGCCACCGTCTTGCCGGTAGGATTTACCTGCAGTTTCGCAACCTGTTCCACCTGCTCGTCAAAGATGTGCCGGGCCAGATCGGGGCAGTCGCACAGCTCACCGTAGAGCAAGATCCACTCGGCTCGACCCAAAGGCTCGCTCTCGTAGCTCGAGAGCTCCACCAGCACGGGTATCCCCAAGCTCATTAGCTTCTCGCGCACATCAGGCGCGTGATTGATCATGCTGCTTTGTATAGAGAGCCGCACACCCCTTTCCAACAGTAGCTCGTAGTCGGGTGCACGATACTTGCCCCCGTACACAATGCGCCCCTCATCCATGGCAGTGCGAGCTGCCTCAATCTGCCAGTCGTCACGCGCAATGCCCGAGACCATGATGCGGTCCATGGCCCCGAGTGCCTCAAACAGGCACATAGAGTCGCTTGCCGCCAGGTAGATGTTGTCTGCAGGCTTCTGCAGCACCACTATGTCGTCAGCCAAACCTTGCGGGACCTCTGCACCCTCAGGAACCATGAGGTAGCGATGCGAATCGGCAAGGCACGCAAGGGTATAGCCGCCCTCGTAGTAGTCAATGGTAAAGCGCTGGGCATACCGCAGATCCAAGCTGTCCACGGGCGTCCAGCCACAACCAAGGTCGGTGTTGTGAAAGTCCGACACAAGAGTGGTCGCATGACTGACAGACCCCGATGCAGAGGCATCCTTGCCCGCATCGGCAGAAGCGCCTGGCGAGCAGCCAAGTGTGCCCAGCGCCAACACAAGCAGCACGTACGCCAGCACAAGCCGGCGTACGCGCATTTGCATGTGTTTGGGTGCCCCCATCTTACGACGCATCGCTTTCGGGGGCGTGGAACACTATCTTGTGGTCGTACCAGGTATCTCTCCGGTGCCCAAATGCCGCCACAGCCAGCTCCTCGTCAAGGGCGGGCACAGGCATGTCAAAGGTGTACTTTCCCTCGTCGTTAAGGTAGTAGTCATAGATTTGGTCATCGGGAGCAGCAGCTGCTTCCTCTGCCGAGCCATAGTACAGGCGCGAGAAACCCTCACCCGGCAGGCTGAGAGATGCCGTGTAGGTGCCATCTGCCACCGTAAGCGTGCACGACTCGCAGCGGAACATGCTCGAGTCCGTGTCCACCGCTATCTGGTATGTGCCATTGGCAAGGGCCTGAGCCGCAGGCGTTGGCTCGGAGACGACCTTGTCCGTGCTGGTCTGGGCAGCGCTGGTCTCGGCGGTTTCCGTCTCGGTGTTGGTCGTTGCGCTAGGAGCCGCTCCACAACCAGCAAGACTAATCGTCAAAGCAGCAAGAACGGTCAGCGCGTTCAGTTTGTTCATGTTCGTTCCTCCAGATGGGCCAAGCCTTATCCTGCGGGCCCCTGCCATCCGTTACTACAGCGTGTTCATTGCGTCTTGCACGTGGCTCACATAGATCTCGTCGATAGCCTCAATCTGCCCAAGGCCCTCTACCACCGAGGTGACCTCTAGGCCCGCAGCGGCCATGACCGATGCAAGCGACTCGGGGTCCTCGGTATCGGCCATGTCATTGTTTGCATGGTCTCCCGCAACCACCATAAAGGGACGTAGCACGGCCTTCTTGTATCCTGCGGCGCTTGCAGCTTTCGCAACATCTTCAAAGGTGGGCTCGGCCTCGACTGTGGCCATGAGGTAGTTGTTGTAGCCAAGCTTGTAGAACACCTTCTGCATAGTTGCATAGATGCTATTCGATTCGGCCTCGGTTCCGTGACCCATAAGGCAGATGGCTGTCTCGCCATCTTCGTAGCGCTCCATGGCTCCCTTGACTGCCTCTGCCACGGCAACCTGATCTTCCTCGGAGGCAAGCAACGGGGCCCCCAGCGCGCAGGCGTCAAACTTGTCCTTGTAGTTCTCCAGCGAGTTGACAATATCGGTGTACTCAAAGCCATCCATAAGGTGGGTAGGCTGTATCACCAGCTTCTTCACGCCGTCAGCCACAATCTTGTCCATGGCCTCCTCAAAGTTGTCAATGTGACGACCAGTGTCCTTCTCAATGTGGTCAATGATGATCTGCGAGGTAAACGCGCGACGCACGTCCCAATCGGGATAGGCCTCGCGGATGTCGGACTCAATGGCACCAATGGTGATGTGTCGGCTGTTACCAAAGCTGGTACCAAAGCTCGTGACCAAGATGACAGGTTTGACCTGGCTAGCAGCTTGCTCAGATGTTCCCGCCACCGAGCAGGCGGCAAGACCGACAGATGCCACGGCAGCGGCTGACAGGCTGAAAAACTGGCGACGAGACGAGGAGGTTTGCATCATGGCGCACCCTCCCTTTCTGGCACAACGGCCATCTTGAGGGTAGACACAGGCCATGGCTCACAGAACCACGCGCAAGGTGCACGCACTACGCGCACCGCACGTCCAACAAGTACACCAGCGACTGGTCCGGAGTTGAACCGGAATCCTTTTAGCGAGGCTTGACAGCTCGATGATCGTACCCTCGGTTTGCAATTGGCACCATGATAGCACCTTGCAACTATGCCGCCGCAAGATGGAAGGCCAAATGGCAGGTCTACCTTGGGTACAAAATCGGGTGCAATTACTATCTGGTGTTTTTTAAAGATGGGCACAATTCTGACCTTCGGCTTGTACCCAATTTCGCATAATGCGAGATAGGATTTGTGCCCAAGATTTGGGCTCGATCTGCTCTAAATTGGGTACGAAGAGGGTATCGCGGCAAGCCTTACTGATTGGAGCAACGTGAAACGAATCGCAACCACAATGACCGCAGCACTCATGGCATTCTCGCTGGTGGCATGCGGAGCGGCCGGAACCCAGCAGACGTCGGAGTCAGCGGAGCAGACCTCTACCTCGACGGAAGCGACGTCCGAGTCAACCGAGGTCGCAAACCCCTGGAAAGAGGCAACAAACGCCCAGGAGGCGGGCGAGAGCGCAGGCGTGGGTTACTTCATAGTGCCGGCCGACAACACGCAGTCATCCATTGGCCCCATCAACTGGTACGGCTACAAGTACATGACGAATCTTGCAGAGGCAGACGGCGCCATTGGTGCGGCCGAGCTTACCGTGCGCAAGGGCCTCAAGCAGGACAGCACGGACGTGTCGGGCGACTACAACAAATACACGTACGAGTGGACACAACAGGTTGGTGATTGGCAGGTCTCGTGCTATGGCAACGAGGAGAACAAGATGATGAAGGCCATCTGGCTCTCTGACAACTTCAGCTATAGCATCGAGGTACGCGGACAGGGCGACCTGTATAACACATTTGGTCTTGGAGCAGATGACACCGCTCTGCTTGTTTCGGGTATTGAATAGCAGCAAAAGAGACGATTGACATGAGGATGCCCTCACGTAAGAAGTTGTATAGGATAACGTTGGGAATCGTTATGGCGGTTCTGCTCGTTTACATGGTGGTGCTAGCTTTTCAAGATTCCGCACAAACAGGAGAAGACCCCAATCTTGTGGGGGCTATAGGAGGCTGGGCTGCAATAGCATTGCTTTCCGTCGCCTTTTCTTGGCTCATCTTTGGCCTCAGCTATATTTGGGATAGAATCTTTGCGATGTTGTCTGAGATCATCAATCGCTAGCACCTCATTTCTTGAGTACGTTTTCCAACGTGGCCCCGCCAGCAACCTTGCTGGCCGGGCCACAAACGGTAACGAGCGCTGGTCTCCATTATGTACGGCCGGAGCAGGATAGCCTCTGCTCCACCAACTTGGAGACAATAGTGTCTTTTGCCAGCTACTTGCTGGCAGTCGTCACCGAATAGCTACCCGCGCCGTCACCTTCCACAACAATGGTGCCGTCAACGCTTGTTCGGTGCGTATCGACTCCCCGTTTTTTCAAAGACTTTAGGAGCTTCTTGTCCGCAGGCTGATCCTGGCTGTCGGTAATGATGGCAATCTTGGGCTGTACCTCTTCAAGGAGGTCATCGGTGTTCTTGGCCCTTTCTCCGTGATGGGGCATCTTAAGCACGTCATAGTGCCCATGCCCCTCTTTAGTAAAGGAGGCGATGCCTTTATCCTCAAGATCGCCTGCAAAGAGGTAAGAGTCACCCCCACAGACAAGCGCCGCCACAAGCGAGCAATCATTATCGTTGCCCTCTTCGCCCTTGCCACCGGAAACATAGGCTACCTTTGAGGGGAACAAGTCAAGACGGGCATCGCCCAGCTCATGGGATGCATCGGTAGTAACCTGGCGTACAGGCAAATCAAGGGTCTCGATTGCCTTGATGGTCCCATAGTAGTTGTTGTCGCTTCCCTCGTATCCGGGCAAAAAGACCGTATCTGTAGGAAAGATCTGCGCAATGGGGGCAA